>NZ_JBFUJO010000011.1:0-144850 GCF_056401355.1 Polaromonas sp. P4_F4
GGACAGGACCAGACCATCGTCTGGCGCTGGGACACGGCCGAAGCGTTTGGCGGCACGGCGCCGAACCAGAACCCCAGTGGGCTGGGCGCCTTCACCTTCAACCAGAGGTTCCCGGGGCAGGTGTTTGACGCGGAGACCGGGCTGTTCCAGAATTGGAATCGGGAGTACAACGCCCGATTGGGGCGGTATATTCAGTCTGATCCCATCGGACTCCAAGGGGGCATCAATACCTTTGCCTATGTGGGAGGAAGTCCACTCAGATACTCGGATCCAAAGGGCTTGTTGCTGGCACAAACGCTCCCAGTCGGGGCACTTGGTTTAGCCTTCTGCCAAGCTGATCCGAACTGCCGCCAGAAGTTGCAACAACTGGCTCAGCAGTGTGTGGATGCCGTTGATGCAATCAAAAATAGAATCAAAGACTGGATGCGTAATGAGGGGGCAACCACGCCAGTTCCTCCCGTTCCAAGTGATCTTGTTGGCGATCAAAGTAGTGATAACGCAGGTTTAACCAAGAATGGAAAGCGGCATACAAGTGGCCCTTTGACACCTGAGAATGGTGGGACGGGCGATGCCTCTAAGGATTTTGAGCATCTGACGGGGGGTAACAGTCAACCAGCAGGAGGCACTTACCCTCCTGGCACGTCGGTTGGTCCGAATGGAGTCGTACTGCGACCAGGTCAAAAAGGGAGTGGTCCAAGAATTGATATCCCGGGTAATGGGAATAAGCCTCCAGAGACCCTTCACTATTAAATCAGAGGTAAAAAATGGCGCTGCACCTTAAATTCGATCTCGAGGGTATTGACTCGGTTCAAAGCATGATTTTTCGAGGCATAGCTGGCTATGCCTTGGATTCACTTGTGCCGCATGGTATGTCAACTATTTGGTTGTTTCTTGGCGATGGCGCAATACTAAAAATCAACACAAGAATGACAGACACGGTCGGTTGGAATGAAGTTGGAACACTTGTCTTTCGACCTGTAGTTGAAGGCGATGATGTACCACGAATGATGCCACTGCCGCAAGGATGGCGAAATGTAGTGACAGTCGAAAAACTACTAGTTACCGATGATGATTTTTCGGCCGAAAGTGGTTTGCAGATTACCAATGATTTAGGTGAAGTACTCACCATTGTTTGTTCTGAAAATGTTTACCAAATTGAAATTGCGGCGCCTTTCTTTGTCGGTAGGTTCTTGCCTGAATATGAGTTGACTCATTACAAGCGTGTTCCGATATAAGGGTGGCAGTGGGTGCAGATTCCAATTTCGGGCGACCGGCAACGCCGCCGGCGCCTTGTGGCCAGGATCCTACGGTTAACCTTTGTTGGGTCAGTAAAAGTGTGGGCGTACCGCCGCATCTTAGGTCGCCTTTGGAAGCTGTCCACGAGTTATGAAGGCTGTGGCTGGGCGTTGAGGCGCACCCTTGCGATAAGTACCTGTTTTAGCAAGTGGAGAAATGGAGCCCGCAATGCCCGGCGCAGGGCAGGGGGCTGTTTAAGCCGCGGCGCAGGGCCTGGCGCCCGAAGGAGCTAGAGGATGGCAATGCCGTTATCTGCAGTTTTCGATTGTTGATCGGGCTAGTAGCGACACGGTCTTCGCACTGTCCCTTGGAGCACCATCTGCGGATGTCTGCTCTTAAAAGTGAGTGACCGCTACAGATCGACAAACCTCGGACGGCCAGACGCGTGGTGCTGCGTACCCGCTGAAGACTGACTGCGGCTCTTCAACTATCCAATCCGCTTGCTCAATACCGGTCACTCAGGGTTACAAGTAGACCGTCTGCAATGTTGTGATGAATTCACAATCCGCTTCACCCGCTGTCGGCCAGGAGCGGACGTCGGCAACAGGCTGCTTTCGGAAAGGCTACCTGCGTACGCGTCTCGTATGAGTCACGCGCGTCAGAAGCATCGGAGCGCCTGGTAGGTTCGTCGGATGTGTGGGTTAAGCCATGAGGGGTGCAAAGGTGCCGAGGTACGGCTTGATGGCGGCAACGACAGCGATGCGCGCATCAGTTCGCGCAAGGCGAACCACGAGTTCGACGAGCTCTCCTGCCTTCAGCCCCAATGCGTTTCCGATCTGATTCGGCAGAGACTTGCGGTTGTAGAGGCGCAGCAATCCTCGGTAGTCTGCCGCATTGATCACCGTCTGAAATTCCCCGTCGAACTGAGCGTACAGGGCGGGAATGTTGATGTCCTGGGTGAGTTGTTGCAAAGCGGTGGAGAGGGCGGGCACTCCACGGGCCGATGCATCGAAGCAATTGAGTTTGAACTTTACCTCCGCGATGACCCGCAAAGAGACCTGGGTGTCAAGTTCGGTTTTCAACTGCTTGAAGACCTGGGTGACGGCCTGATTGAAATCGGCTGCGGTGTCGCGAGCCAAGCGGGCGCTGACGAGTGCCAGAACCTCCTGTGTGCAGAAGAGGTTCTCGACCTCCGCAACGTCCAACGTGTAGATGTTGTCCGTCTGCAGCGCTGCGATTTCTGGCGCCGTGCGCCGGTCACGATCGATGAGGCCGTAGACCTGCAGGTGGTGGAGCTGAGTATTCGAACGCAAAGCTCGAACAGCTTGGATGACCTGGTCGCAGCTGCCGCGAGGGATGACCAAGAATCCTGTGAGTATCTCGCGGTAGAGCGAGACGTCGTGACTGCCGTTCGCACCCTCGACGAAGACAACAGGCTTCCGACTGCCGAGCACTTCAATCAAGAGGTCATCCGGGAGGTCGTCCTTGTCCTCGATGAGCTCCCAGTCCCAAGATGTTCCATCGAAAGACTTGAGCCAGACGCGCTGTGCGCCTTCTTGGGCCACGGCAAAGTCGACATCGTGAGTGAGGTACACGAACAGGCAATCGGGGCGAAGTCTCTCAATCTCGGCCCACAGAGGGGCTTGCACTGACTTGTGTAGGTGCAACTCGGGCTCGTCGATGACGACGATGCCGTCCTTGGGTGCGGCAAGACACTGTCCGATGAGATAGAAGATGACGCGTTCGCCATCGCTCATTTCAGACGAGTTGTAAATTTTGCTTGCGTCACCGCGAACTTGGGTCTGGATTCGTAACCCGCCGATCACGAGTTCGCGGTGAGGAAGAATCCGCTCCCATGCTTGCTTCACCTTGTCCATTCTAGTCAGTGGCGGCTCGAGCTTGCCGACTGATTGGCGCTGGGCGACTTTGAATTTGGCGTTTTCCTCCGTCTCGTCCGAGAACAGAAAAACCATCAGCTTCGCGAAGTCGTTTAGGGAAAACGTGGCAGGCTTGTTCTGCCACCGGTGGACCTTGTTGTTTCCCGCCTCTACATAGCCAAAGACCAAGTCCTGCTCCGCCAGATCGATAGACGTCGGTGTCGTTGTATCAGGCATAGACAGCGATTTCTGCGCGGAGATTCTGAACACGCGGGCTTGGTCAGGCGAGTTCATGTCTAGCCAGGTTCCAAGGCGAGTTTTGCCTGAGCCATTGGCGCCAACAAAAAGCAGATTCCGATCGGTTGTAATTTTCTGATCGGCTGCGCCGCGGCGCGGAAGCGTAATGGATCGCGTGATTGGAATGGTTGACATCGAATGTGCCGCGTTTAGGTTGATCGTCTAGAGCCGGCCAGCGCGAAGAGACCGCGGTGCGGTTCGCCGTTCGCGACACAATGCCTTCCTCGAGCGTAACCTATGCCCAGGGAGAATGGCCCCGAGCCTTCCGATGGCTAGGCCTCAACCGGCTCGGGTAGYGCAATTAGCGGCTACTTTCGAGCAGCATGTTTCCTGAGGCAAGGGACTGCAATGGGCCCTGAGCTGACATGTCGCTTTCCCGAAAGCAGTCGCTCTCAGACGTCCGGAAGCAATTGGCCAACGCACCAATTCCTCAGTGAATGGACGAATGCTGTACGTGTCACAGCAACCCTGGGGTTGACGGCGTTGCTTCAGCTCTCCGGCGATTGCAAGCTCGTGGTGATGCCATAAAGCGAAAGCAGGCCAAGCATATGCCCAATCGCAACGCCCGGCTCTCCGGACTCGATGCGGGCAATTGTCTGAACGTGAACGCCTAGGCGGGTCGCCGCAGCGGCTTGCCCATCGCCTGCAGCCATGCGGGCGCGTTTCGCCGCGGCACCCATGTCCTTGATGGCCTGCACTGCATCGCTACCAATGTCCGAAGATATTCGCTTGCCTTGAGTCATTCTTGGATTGTCTCCGCAAAGTGACTTGTGGAGCGCACACATTCGATAGCGCCGGGCTCATCGTTTCCATCGCGAATGGGTCGTGGTCGTAGGGACGAAAGACTGCTTTTGACCCGCAAACCGTCATTTGCTGATTATCGACAATGTTCGATTATCAATAGTTAGCACTATTGGCGGCAATTACTGCCGGTCGAGACAGTGACGAATAAAAAGGCTTGGCGGGACCTCCTCGTAACTCTGGAAGTGCTTCGTCAGTACCTCTAGCTACTGTCATCGGAGGCACCCTCTGCCGATCAAGGCACGTAGTAAATTTTCGAGAGCAAGTCCTGGATGACGGGTAGCTTGAGTTCGCTCTTGCGCTCCAGAAGGAACCGAAGGAATTCGTCGTCCTGCGGTTTGGGAAAATAGTACGAAGGCTGCAAGTCAAACTTCCACGCCTCGTGCCCTACCAGTTTCAACGCGACATAAATCCGTTGGGCAGCGTTGTTGGGCGCATGCCCCCAGCCCGTGGAAAAGAACATAGCTGATTGCGCGGCTGGCCGGGTGCACAAAAGGCGTTCAGGCGCCAGCTTCTCATCTTCAAAAAGATCATGGGCGGTGAAGCCACCGAGGCCATAGATGATGGGCGACGCAGCGGAAGTCGCGCGCGTGACCGTGGTGACTCCCTCGACACTCGTCTTAAAGGTGTGTAGAGCAAAAAACAAGGCTACATCGATGTCGTGCGTGACGTCCAAGCCTACGCTAGGAAGGCCGTAGTGCTGCGCGGTCGCAAAGCCCCACATCCGATAGCGATAGGAATTGACAAAGTTCAGTAGCTCCCGCTGCATCCCCCGTTCTCCCGCTCGCTCGTGAACATACAGATCCAGTAATGCGGACCATGCACCGAAGCTGGCCGGGAAGTACAAGTTACTTCGCGCCGCCGAAGGCAACAATGAGGGCTCATCGACGTCCTCTTCCGCTCCATACAGCCGGAGCAGTTCATCCTTCGTGCGCCCCGCTTTCTCTGTCGTGTAGTGGCTGGACTGCCCGCGCCATACACCACTGAAGTTTGGGTCACCTGATTTCACTCTCCCCGCGATGGTCCGAACTTCCTCAATGGAACTGACCTCAATAACAGGCACTCGGCGGAACGGTACTCGTAAGAATGCTCCATTGGCCAGCTCGTCCAGGGGGCCAACAGGCAGATCGTTCGTGCGCCCGTAGACAGCAGCGCCGTGGGCTGGAGTCCAGCTCCAACAGTTTCCGTAAAGTGGATCTACGTACCCCGGTGTTCCCGCGCTCTTGTTGACTTGTCCGATATCACAGGCAGGGGAGACTCGATCTGCAATCGGATTGACGTTATGCAAGTGGGCAAAGAGCTGACTAACGGAGCGCATCGAGCATCCTCTGGCTAGCTTGAATTGCGACTTTCACTATGGCCGGGTCTACTGGAGGGAGCGTTTGAACATTGACGGCCCGGTAAGCGTTGTCGATGTTGGCCTGGCCCGGCGATGCAAATCGTGTTCCAACCTCCAAGCCCAGTGCATAGAAACACGCTGCTTCAATAAAGCTGGGCAGGAAAGCGTCGGCATAGGGTCTATGAAAAATCGTGGGGCGTCCCCCCGTTTTCTCTTCAGCAAGGGCAACCATGTCGCGCAAAGACTTGGCGTATTCGTACTTATCCAAATAGAGACCCATGAGGCAGTTCAAGGGCGCTCGTATAAGCTCAATCGCGGCGGGCTGGTCCTGGATGATGAATGCCCGCTTGTCGTGCATTTCGGGCTTCCTGCCTACCTGAACGGTGGGCCTGAAACGCAGAGACTGCAAGGCAGTTCCAGTTGCCTCAGTGATCAGTGGATCCAGGGCGCGACAAACGGCAACCTTCTGAGAAGGCACCACGTATCCATCCATCAAGTACCCAAGCAGGATTGCGAAGATCTGCTCGAATGCAGGCTCTGCATGTTCAAGAGGCATCAGCAGCAGGCTCTCGGGTTGGTCGCCCGGAACGGTTCGCCCCTCAAGGATACGCGACGCGACCATGATGTCAGATACGGACGTCCAGGCAGAGAGCTCGCCCAATATCTCGGCGCTCCTAGCTAGTGGAAAAAGCTCCTCGCTCATAGCACTCCCTACCGCTTGTTCGCAGTCACTTGGAAAACTCTGGTTCTGTGTGCAGATTTTACTTGCAGGCCCAGCCACACAACGTCGATCAGTCTTGAGCCGACGGTCGCAACCGCAAGGCGAACGTCAGCTCATGGCCGAATCAGGCAGTTCGAGCTGGCGAACTCACCGTCCGCTGTCGCTAGCGTAGCCGCCGGCCGCTGGCCGCGTGCCGCGTGCCAGCAAGGAAGGGCGTGCGCCAGGATGGCCTGTTAGTGCCAACAACTAAAAGCGTGCAGGCAATTTGCTACATTTTTAATTGCATCTTGCGCCCGATAGATAAGGGCTAGAGCCAATTCTTGTTCTTAAACGACCCCGATAGCACAACTGTGTTGCCTAACGCGCCGCGCCAAACACCTGCACCCAGTAAATGCCCGCGCTGCTTCTGTTGTTCACCGCAAAGGCGGCACCCATTTCGGTATAAGTCGGCGACATGATGTTGGCGCAGTGGCCGGGGCTGTTGAGCCAGCCCTGCACGGCCGCGTCGGCCCGCATCTGGCCTGCGGCGATGTTCTCGCCGATGGCGCGCCATGGGTAGCCGGCGCGGCTGGCGCGGCCGTCCAAGTGGCTGCCGTCGCGGCCGGTGTGGCTGAAGTAGCTGTAGCGCGCCATGTCTGCGGCGTGGGCATCGGCCACGCCGTGCAGTGTGGTGCTGAGCCGCAGTGGGCGGGCCGACGCGAAGGAATCGTTGCCGCAGCGGCGGGGCTTGGCGCGCGCCTCGTTCACCAGGGCAAGCACCCGCGCCTGCACGCCGCCGGCCCGCGCCGTGCTGGGCGGCAAGAACGGAGCGGCCAGCACGATCCAGGTTTGCGTGCCGCGCTGGTGAAAGCCGGCCTCGGCCAGTTCGCCCTGGGTGACCGTGCTGCAGGAATGGCCCACCGCGCCCTGCGTCAGCGCGGCGGCCCCGCTATAACCCTGCAGCGTGATCTGCGCCGCCCGCACGGCGCGGTAGTCGGCTGCTTGCAGCGGGTCACCGAGCTTGCTGCCGCCCGCGATGAGCGCAGCGGCGCCCGACAGGCGGGTGTTTTCGCGCAGTGGGGCGGCTGGGCCGGGGCGCCCTTCGCAGCCTTGCTGCCGCGCCGCGTTCACTGCGCGCAGTAGTGACAGGTGTGGTGGCTGGTGGTCGGGCGCGCTCGCCTGTGCCTGTGCCGGCCCGGTGGCGGCCAGCATGGCCAACGCCAGACACCCCGCGGCGCTCCGCCACGCGCCGTGAGGTTTCATCACCGTGCCGAGAAATTTCATTGGGCCATGATAACGACGCACTGTTGCCGAACTCAGATGCTCCTGTTTTGATAGCTATCTGCGCCTATAGCTATTGGGTTAGAGGTCGCTTTTTCAAAGAAAATGACCGGATGGTTGCCCTAGGGCGGCTTGGGTCTTCTAGAATGGCGCCCCTGCCATTGCCTATCTGCTTGCCACCCCATGAACATCACGGTTAACGAAGAACTGCTTGCCTATATTGATCCGCTGACGCCCGAAGAACACGGCGCCCTGGAGCGTAGCCTCTTGACCGAGGGCTGCCGCGACGCCCTGGTGCTGTGGGGCGAGGTGCTGGTGGACGGGCATAACCGCTATGGCATTTGCAGCAAGCACGGCATCCCCTTCAATACCGTGCAAAACAGCCGGTTCAAGTCCATCGACGACGTCCACCTGTGGATGATTGACCAGCACCTGGGGCGCCGCAGCGTGTCTGATTTTCAGCGCGGCGTGCTGGCCCTGCGCAAGAAGGACATTCTGGCCTCGCGCGTGCAGCCAGCGTCTGGCGAGCCGCCAGTTTCGGGGCCCCTGACGCCCGAACCCATGATCACCCGGGACGCCATCGCCAAGGCGGCGCGCATCAGCAGCAACACCATCAGTCAGATTCAAAAGATCCAGAAGTCGGCAACGCCCGAACTGGTGGCGGCCGTGAAGTCGGGCACGATTTCCATCAACGCGGCGGCCACCGTGGCCTCGCTGCCCGTTGAAGAGCAAGTGGCCGCGGTGGCCGGTGGCAAGAAAGAGCTGCAGCAGGCCGCCCGGCAGGTGCGTGAAACCAAGGGCGTGGCGCGCGCAGAGCCCGAATCGCCTGAGGCTGTGATTGCCCGGCTCAAGCAAACCATCGCGGAGCTCAGCGCGGAGAATGCGGCGCTCAAAGCGAAGTTGGCCGAGCTGACTTCCTGATTGCGCCGGGGCTGAAATCCTGGGGGCCTGAACGCTGGTGTGGCTTCACCAGTACATTTCCAGGTTAAAAGGATGGGTGGCTGAAGGTTCAGCATGAGGCTGGCCGCAATGCCCATTAAGGTCGTCATGATCGGCCACCAACACTACGGCTATCGCCAAGGTACGGCGGCTGAATCTGAAAAACGGCAATAGCACAGGTCGTGCGAATAGGCCGTGGGCAATGTGGTTTCCCCTGTGTGTCTGCAAAGGCCGACAAAGTTGCCTGTCAATGATGGACAGTGTTAGGCAACATCCGGCCAACTCCGGTCATCCGAGCGTTTGCATCAAGGGGCAGGTCAAGAATGGAAGGAGTCATTCGATGACGGCGCCTGCTTGACGGCACACGCCCCTCAGCCGTCGGTTGTGGTCGGTGCAAGCGGTCATTCGTGAGCGTGTCAGACCGACCCGCAGCGGGCCGTCCAGGGTCATGCTTGACCGCTATGCGCGGCACTCACGTGGACTGCCGCCGCTTGGCGATTTCCTGGCCACCCTAGTTGATTCGTCAGCTCGGGCACGTGCATCAAGGGCGAATGCCCGCACTTCAACCGGGCCCGTCTCGTTGTTGATCACACCAGCGGCTGTCGCACGCACATGGTCCATCACGCGCGCGAAGGTCCACACCTCACCGTCTTTTCTCCATTTCTTTTCGGTGTGCAAGGAGACCACGAGGATGCCATGTCGTCGCTTCTTCGTGCGGAGGTAGTCTCGCGCGAGCTGCCCGCTGAGCGTTCCTTCGAGTTCGTTGATGGTCCATCCCTTGTTCCCATTCTTCACCTCAATCGCCAGCTCAACGTTCGCCGATGTTGAAGAGACAACGATGTCGGGCTCATTTTTCTTCGCAACTTTCGGTTCTCTGTGCACGTGGAAACGACCCCGTGATCGCTCGTTGAGCCGCTCAGTTAGCCAGTTTTGCACCTGGTCTTCGTCCTGTGCAAGCTCAAGCACAGATCGGCTGCTTGCATCGGCTTGGTCGAACGACCCCGCGATGTCCGAGAGTACGGCCATGACCACTCGCAGCAGGTCTGCGCCAGTTTTTACCGGGCCGGTGCCAGCCTTCTCAAACGCGACGACTTCCGACTCGGCCCACGCAACCAAGTCTCCATCTGATTCGGCCTTGGCGTGGGCGAGCTCCCGCATCCGCAGGCTGCTCCCCATAAAGGTTGGATCCGCCGCAAGCTCTTGCAGTGCGTGGAACGCATAGGCTCCCGAGCGTGAGAGTAAAGCGTTCAGAACGACGCGGCGGGCGTCTTCCGCCGTGTCGCGTGCCGTCCGCGTATCGTCGTTCTCTGGGTCTCGGTCCACTTGTGGTGGGACGCTGCTGTAGAGCAGCTTCACCAGCGCCAGAAGTGCTGGAACGGACATCTCGGTTAGCGCGGTGGAACCATCGCGATGGCCATGTCCAAAGAGATCTCCCAGCCATTCCTGTGTACGGGCATGCCACGCAGCTTCATCTTCCGTGTCCCCTCGCGTCATCAACGCAAGCAGCTGCTGTACTGCATCGTCTGGCACTAGGAGCAGGCGTAAGGCAAGGTACTTCCGCGCGCGCTTTTGTTCGGCGGCGTCTAAGTGCTCCTGCAGCCTCCGTTCGACAAGATGCTGCAAGGGTTTCGACGGCAGATCGGCGCGGCTTACCGTCAAGAGTTGCAACACTCGGTCCAAGGTGGCTTCATCGGCAGGCTCAGCCTTTCGTAGAAGCTGGAAGACGCGCGCAGCCACTACGGGTCGCGCGACAGTTTGGCCGTACGCGCTGCGGCTCAATAAGTCGGTGCGCGCGCCTTCCGAGGCGTATTCGACAGCTGCCGACCGTTGAACGACTTCGATTGCCTCAGTCGGTCGGGTTTCAACCAACTGTTGGAACCAATCGGCGCTGCTGTCGCCGACGAAGCACGCGTGCTTGGTTGCCAGCCGAACTTCATCTGCCGTGAGCATCTTCGTCCAGGTGGGGTCCTCCGCGCTTTCGATGGCAAGGCCGTGAAGTGCCAGGATGCTGATGTGTTTCGTCGTGTAGCTCCCGTTCCCGTGGTAGGCAGGCCTCTCCGCCTTGATATGCCGCCACGCCAATCGCATCCCGTTGCTGTAGCGTTCCGCCACGGCTTGACCGAAAACAGGTTTCAGCGCGCGCCAGGATCTCGCGCTCTCGGACGCCTCCTCCCTACCGACCTTCGCTTTGATCCAACTGGTCAAGTGGTGCAGACGGAAGAGGCCCGCCTTCCAGCTTATGAGGTTCGCCGGGTTGTCGAGGATTTCCGGATTTGCGCTTAGTTCATCGCGGAAGTCCTTCCAGGATTGCTTCGCAACGGTCTCCTGCTCTTTGCGCTTGCGCTTGTCCTCTTCACGCTGAGCGGCATGCGGATCCTCCGGAAGTGGCGCTTCTATCTGCTTGAGATCCTCTTGGAGGATCGGCTTGGCGGCTGCCAGAGATTCGACCCGGTGTCGCTGGTCGGTGAGCATTCCGGCGCTGGCGAGGGCGCTATAGACGCCACTGAATGCCACTCGCCGCTCGTTTTCCTCAAGGCGGCCGTTCGCATCCTCAAGAAGCCAGTCGATATCGCCCGCCCCAACGTCCCAGAGCCGCCGACCTGAAAACGGCCCGATCTGCCAAACGCGGATTGGCGGGTTCTCACGCGGCCCTCCCATCCACCCGACCTGGGCGTCCGACCACATCAGGGCTCGATTCAACTTCGGGTCGATCTGAACTCGCTTGGAGATCGATGCAAGCACCGCTTCCCCGTCGTGATCGTCGGTTGCACGCTCAACTGCCATGAGCAGACGTACCAAGCCCGGCTCAACATCGCCGAGTCTCCGCGCGTCGAGCTCCAGTTGCGCGACCGCGGCAAGGCCCTTACCGAGTTCTGCATGACGCTTCGAGATCGCCTCCAGGTTGTCATCTTGCGGCGGTCGCAGGCAAAGCTCTGCCAAACCAAAAGCAAGCTGCCGCGCGGAAGCTCGGTCCGGTGCCGCTCGGAACAACGCGGCGAGGTGTGATGCAAAACCTTCTACCTGGAAACGTTGCGCCGGGTTCGATCTGTCGATGACATCGAGAAGGTCGCCGGTGGTGAGGTAGTTCGGATACAGCACAAGAGCGAATTCGGGCGCCAACCGTGCATTCAGTTTGTCTGGCGCTGAGCGAACGTCGCGTGCAAGGCGCTCCAAGCCAATTCCGTCAGCGCAGGCTTGCAGCGCCTGCGCCGCGACCATGCGGGAGTATTGATTCTCAGCTTGGTCGAGGGCGATGCTGCGAGCCAGATCGACGCAAGCTGGTACCGGTGCCTCCCCGATAAAGCGCAGCAGCTGCAAGCGAAAGTCATGCCGGTCGTTGGCATTCCACGCCTGACGAATCGCACCAGCCAGGTCGGGATCCGAAAACAGCCAGACGGCCCGATAGTCGATCATTTCGGGGTTGAGCTCGCCCTTTGCATCCAACGCGGCATATACCTGTAGTAGCTTTTCGCGAGCAGGGATCGGAAGTGATTTCGGGTCGCCGTGAGCTATGAGCGACACCGGTTCCCTGCGAGTGATCTCGTTGAGGATTACCGGATCGCTCTGCGCGAGCCACGCTGCAACCGTCCGCAACGTGGGACGAACGGTTTCAACACCATAGAGCTCAACGAACAGCAGCCGACGCACCTCCTCAAGAGGGCAGTTCGCGCTCAGCAGTCGCTTGAGCCAGGACGCAGCAAGGAACTCTTGGCTCGAGCGCTGGTGAAAGCGCACGCGACCGTATGTGGCGGGTGCGAACAAACCTCGTCGAAGTAGCGCGCTGACCTGCGCTGGTGTGAAGTCGGGCAGGATATTCAATGGCTCAATCGCGCCTCGGGAAAGGTCGGCGTCAGGTTCTTGTCCAGGAGCGCGAAGCGTGAACGTCTTACCTAAGACAAGTGCGGCTGCCAGCCGCTCGGCACCTTCACGCGCCAGCTGCGGTGTGAGTTGACCAGCGTCCGAACGATCCGCATCCTCCTCCGTTAGCTTGCGTTGAATCCCCTCTTCGGTCATCTCTTTCAGCGAGCCAAACCGAGAGTGCTCTTTCCAATAGCCGATCAGGTCGATGAGATCCCCCGGCCGTTCGGTCATTCCCACCAGACCTGAACGATCCACTGCCCGCAGGAACTCGTCGCTGTCGGGGACATTGGCCGCTTGCGCGAGCCGCTTCTTCTGCTCGAAGGTCAGCGGCACGAGCTGCACCACCAGAAGGTCAGTCGGTTGCTCAGGCTTCGCCGATGGCTCACGGCGGGTCTTTTCCGAGGGGCTGAAGATCGGAGCAAGAAGTGCTTCATCGGGATCCAGCATTGGGGCCTGACCCAAGTAGACGACGTACGGGAGTTGTTCTCTGATGAGCTCTCGGTCACCCTTGCCATGCCAGTCGCTTGCGCGACAAGTAATGATCACGTGCGCGCGCCCCAGGTTGTCGCGTCCGAGCTCTTTCGCGAAGCGCCGCAGGGCGAATCCGAAGTTCTTCTTGTTCAACCTTGCTTCATCAACCGAATCGAGAAAGAACCATGCCGGAGCTTGCGAACTTGCTTTCCATTCTTCGAAGCCCATCGACTCCGTCTGTTCCAGGCCAGTTTGGAAGCCGCTGTCTGCAAGCTCCTCGATCCGTACAAAGTAGGCGTGCTTGCCGTGCTGCCGAAGTCGCTTGGTCTGAAACAGCAGCTCACGGGTCTTCCCACTGAGCGCCTCTGCGAGGAGGACGACTCGCTGGCGCTCGAGCAGTTCGTCCCAGTTGAGCCATCCACCGTACTTCCTGCCGGCGGCGGCGCCCCACTCGAGAGATGCCTCTTTATCCTTGGACAGCGGCGCAAACAATCGGTCGAGATCAACAAAGTCCATCGGTTCTTTGTGCGAATTGCGTTCGGGGGTCGACGACCTAGGGTCGCTGATTCGGCTTCAGCACCCATCGCTCCGCCTCGCGGCGAGTCATTGGCACCAAAGTTCATCATTCTCCACTAAACGAGCGTGCCGCGCGACCACGCGGTCCCATGGGGAACACCTGGACGGGCACTACTGCGAGAATCAAGTCTTCGATCGGCAGGCTGGTTGGTACGTGCCGCACCTATTCGAGAGGATCTGATGGCTGAGGAATCGCTGGGCAAGTCGATGCAACTTATTGAGTGGCTCGCACGCCAAGTGGGCGGCGTGCGTCTCGGCGGCGACCTACGCACCCGCGTGGCGGCCATCTGCTTCGGGGTCGCACAAGAGCACCATGCCGCGATCGTCACGCTGCTCGCGCTCGCGACGCCCCTAACCTCGAGCGCCTTCTTTCACTGGGCCGCCCGCAGTTTGAGGCCTACGTGCGCGGGATATGGCTGGCCCATTGCGGAACCAATGAGCAGGTCGAGGGCTACCTGCAGGACAAGATCCCCGATATGTCCAGCCTGATTACGGCCCTCGAGAAGCTGCAGGGCGATGGTGAGGTCAGCAGCCTCCGGACGATCTACCGGCGTAGCTGGCGCGCCATGAGCGGGATGACCCACACTGGCGCAGAACACTTCGAGCGATGGAGCGACGGTGAAGTGCTCGAGCCCGCCTTCACGTCCGACGACATCGGTCGAATTCTCGACTTCGCGGCGCGCATTGGGGTGCTCAGCACCGCAGGAATAGCCCAACTTTCCCACGACCCTGATCTTTGGCAGCGTCTGCTCGCCGAGTCTCGAGCGCTGATGCCCCCGCGCTTCGACGCGTCACCGGAGTGAACGTCTGCGACAGCATGGGCACGGCGCTGGCCTGATCGGTCGGCATGACAACTACGTCAGGGGCGGGCCACCGGCGTGACCTCAGAAACTAGTCATAGCCGAACCGGTGACCTGCGGCAGACAATCGACTCGCGCCCCCGGGTCCTTGGCTTAGCGGAGCCGCAGCCGGATCCTTTCACTATTTGTGTCAGCAGTTTTTCACTTACTTGCCACAGATTTCACTCTCTCCGTCACCCGACAGGTGCGTTCCCTGCCGGCGTCGCGCCGAAGGTGGTCGAACGACCGCCTTGGGACATCAGGGCGAATGACGACTCATGGCCCGGTCCGGCAGGTCGGGCAGCCAATGTCACCGTCTGCTTACGCTGGAGGCTGTGTGAAAACGTCCTGGAAATTGTCGATTACATACGTGTCGCAAAAGTCGACCTCGTAGAACGGCCCACAAGCGACGATCGTATGGTCGGGAATGGTTTTGGTACACCCAATTTCTTGATCCTGGCGCCTGTTTTCGAGTTTTCACACAACCTCGCTGCAGTCCCGCCGTTCGAAACCCAATTCTCAGTGACCGTAAAGGGGCGGCTGTTGATCTACAGATAATTCTCTCAAAACAGTCATCATCAGCATCGCTAGTCAGTTAGAGCCAGAATGATGGCAGGCGATTTCCAGCGTCAGCATTCTTTCTCTAGCCACGGCTTTGCTGCTCATCAATGCGGTTTACAGCCGCTCGCGTAAAAAAAGTTAACTGTATCCATCGCTGATTGCAAACTGTACGGGCATAAAGTTGCGTGCCGCTATAGGCGGCAGGGTAGAGGTCATAAACAAAAGCTGTGCATAACTTTGTTAGCAACAGGCGTTGAAGTTGGCGCAACCCGCGCCTATCTTGCTCCGTTACAGTTAGCTGAAAATATAAGCACCAGTCCCCCGTCAGCGCATCTATGCTACCTTGTTCACATCAAATTTGTGGGATACAAGGCAGCGCGCAGCGCAGTCTCTTTTCTGCCGTACCACCCAAACTGCTAACGAGGCGACCACCGCAGGCCCTGGTTGTGTACCCGCACCGCTGCGGTATGAATAATCTCCTTGCGGTGTTGAATAAGATGCATCGACACGTCCGATTGGATTTGCCGCCGCAGCGATGCTAGGTGTCTGCCGCGTGCAGTAGCACCAAACTGCTGGTTAAGCCAAGCCAGAAATTGAATAGCTTTTGCGAGGGACACATCCGATGCCCGCCGGTTGTTGATGCCACTGTGTTGAGTGATCGCAAAAGTTAGTCCGTCCGGCGCTACCGCACCGCTTAATGTGGCGTCTTGGGCGCGTTCATCAACCTCAAACTCGATGAGCGTATCTTCGCCGGTTCGAAGGCATTTCAATCGAACATAAAATGCCCGCACCACCAGCGCGTTGGTGATGAACGAAGGGTCGTCGGCACAGTTGCAAAGCTCCTCAGCCGTGAGCTCGAAGCTGGCCCGCGAAACTAACGGCGAAAATAGCCATGCGTCGTCATTCCACGCGTCGAGCTCTATGGCCGTAATGAATTCGGGTGCTTGACCAGGCGCCGCAGTAAAGCCAAAGGTCTGAGCTGTGCTGGCAACCAATGTTGGCAAAACCTTGTGTAACGCTGTATACCGCTGCAACGACACCAGCAGCGCATACCGCCAATGTTCGATATACCCGATTCTTTTGCTCACGGACAGCCGGCACAGCTTGAGGTGAGTCGCGCTCCGGACCTCATAGGGCAAACCGAGCAGCCACTCCTGAAAGAAGTCATCCGCGCTCAGCCCGGCGACCTGGAATTCAAAATCATCCTGCTCATCAAGTGCGGGCCAGCCCTGGTCGCCCTGCGCATCTTCAGCACTATCCTCCAAGTCCGGGTCTTCAGCCCATGCCCGGTCGGCTTTCGGGTCGAAAATTCCCCGGGTAGATCCGTCTACCGCAGCACGATGATGCTCAATCACGTAGCGCCGCCATGTCCGCTGCGCCGCCTGGCGGTGCTGCAGCGTAGTGACCGGCCCCAGCGCCTTGCACAAACGTTCGGGAAAAAGAAACGCAAGGCCGTCACGCATGCGCCGGTGGTGTGTCATGGCCAACGCCGTAGCGCCTCTGAAGCTGCTCGGGCGAACTTCTGGCGGCAGCGACGCGATATGTCGCGTCAAGGTTTGGAAAACCTCAACACTGACCTCCCTGGCGCCAATGACGCGGTTCAGATATCGGACTTCCGCGTGGTTCAAGCCAAACACTTGTCGAATGACAATGCGAAGTGGGGCTTGCTGATCAGCCGCCCTAAGCAATTGATCGGTGCAAGCACTGCGGTGGCTTATGGCGTGGGTCAACAGGGCGGGCTCAAGCTTCAAGGCTGCATGCCTAATCGTCCTTAAAGGCTCTGCAACACACAGCCAGTTGTATACGGCCGTTGACCGGGAACGGGCAGAGCGCATTAGGCTGACGGTGCTCATATCGGCGTGGGCGCCTAGCGCGGCAAGCAGGCACGCCCTGATGAAGTGAACCCCCTGCTCTTGCCAGCAGGTCAGTAGGGCTTTAAGGCGCCGGGCGCTGCCGGCCACCTCGATGGCACGTGCCCATTGGTGGTCTAAATGTTGACGCAGCTGTTGCAGGTCGGCGCTGCACAGCGGCTTGGCGTCCTGGGTCATTTCGTGGGTTAATCGTGCCCAGTCTGGCGCCTGGTAGGCGTCAACTGTGCCAGTGCATGTGAGGCGCAAAAACTCGCCGGTTTCCTTGAGTCCGACATGGACCTCGATAATGTCGCTCACCGGAAATGACGCAATAGTTTTGAACACTCCATGACCGACAGACGACAAATGGACCAGGGGCTGATGGATAGAGCGCCACTGCTTGGCGCCGAAGTGTTTGAGTGAGCTGGTGGGCGAGAAGTGATTAACCGCGCTGGCGATGGTGAAAACAAGCGGAGCTTGGGCCGCGCCCTCAGTCACGTTGAGACATTCAGCATTCAAAACATTCGGTGCGGATTGCATGGGTTAATCCTTTCTGGCGAATCGGCGTCGCCAAGTTCGCATTTCTCAACGGTTGGAGTCACGGGTGTGCAGACGCCCATGCCCGTGGTGTTCAGGGTGGGGCGGTAGGTGTAAGCGCTTGTGGCTTACAGAACAGACTTCAATGCGTTCTGTTCGAACGGCTGGAGGTCTCTGATGTAGCGCTGGACCATGAACTCGGATCGATGACCCGTTTGGCGCTGAATGGCCCAGTTGGGCACACCGGCTTTGGCCGCACTGGTCACCAGGCCGGCCCGTAGGCTGTGCGCCGAGAAACCCTTGGCATGGAGGCCCTTGGCTTGCATACGCTGGTTCAATATCCAGCCTATGGCTGCATCACACAGCCCTCCGCCCGCGTTGCCATAACGGTCGATCCGGCGAAACAGCGGTGGATTGCTGAGCTCCCCGCAGGCGGGCAGGCGAGCAGTCGCCTTCAGCCAGTCCTTCAGCGCGCGCACAGGGCATAGAGGCGTTTCGCCAAACGGCACGGCCACATTGCGGCCTGTGCCATTCGGATCAGTCTTGCTGGCCCCCAGCCGTATCACCGCCCCGCGCCGGGTAAAGCTGACACTGCCCACCGTCAGGCCGGCCAGCTCGGAGCGCCGAAACCCGCCAGCGAAGCCAGTCAGCAGCAAAGCGCGATCACGCAGGTTTCGCATTGCGGAGAAGGCGGCAACAGGCCTGACCAGCTTGCGCAGCATCTGCACGGTGATCGGCTTGGCCTGTTTCTGTGCCGTGCCATGGACCCGGCGAATGCCACGCAGTGTGGCCTTGACGATGGGAGAGGCGACCGGGGATTCGAATCCGGCTGTCGCATGCCCATGGGCAATCGCGGCCAGATGCCGCGTCAGCGTGCTGATCTTGAGCGTGCCGGCACAAGCGGCCAGGTAATTTGCCACCGTCTGGGACGAGCAGGGAATCTTCCCACCCCACGCTTTGAAGCGCGCAAGGTCCGATGCATAGGCTCGTTGCGTGTTGGCGGAGAGGCTGCAATCGACGTAAGCTTTGACGGCGGCCGAATGCCGGGGCAGACAGCCTCGAGGGAGTGCGCGGCGGCGCATCAGTACTCACTCGGCAACAAAAACGTTGTGCAGCTGCGGTCGGCTTCGGTGATGAGCCAAATGCGCCGGCCAACAGCATCATCATCTCTATCAGCCTCAGCAGCTGAGTTATTCGGCGTCAAGGATGCCTCGCCAGTGACGGTTTTATCCTTCAAAGGCAGCCGATACACCGACATAAGGCGAAAGCCCTGTTCGAGAGAGAGCCGATTCTCTTCGGCATCTTCGGCGCAAATCTCGCCCCAGTCGCCGGTTATATGCCGCATCAGCAACACTTCTGGACTGGTGGCGGTCTGTCGCAGTAGGTGCAGTGCACCCGGTGTCGCGACAATGCGTCCCAACAAAAATAAGGGTCGACGCGGTGTTTTTGGAGAGTTTTCAAACGGTGCAGACATGGCAAGGCCTTTCTTAAAGAACTAACAAGGGAAAAGGTGGACGTGGCTTTGCCTCAGCCTTTGTGCGGAAGAAAAGCGGTGTGAATGGAGAAGCGGAACGGCGGTGCGGCTACGTGCAAAGACGAACGCGCACGCCCACTTGGCCCAAGCAAAGCGGGTCGAATTAACGGGAAAACGAAAGCTGGGGAGGAAGGTTTGGCAGGCGCGCAGCGGGTGCGGGTTGCCGGGTGTCGCAGCGAGAAAACGTTGAAACTGAGGCTATTTTAACTCAAAAGTAGATAAAAAGTACTACTTTTTGAGTGAAAAACAGCCAAAAATGACTTTAAACGCGAGTTTTTGGCGCTTATCGGCAATTGGGGGCAGCGCCAGCTGCGCCAGGCCCTGTAATGGCTCTCAAGCGCTTCTGCCTAAGGTTGACGGTACCCGAGGCGGTCTTACACGCTTTGACGTAACTTGTCCAAATAGTCTGCCCAGCGTTGCATCATTTTGCGACGTGCTGGCAAATGAGCCGTACGGTTGTATGCGCGGCCGTTTGGATCTTTCACTGCATGGGCCAGTTGGTGTTCGATGAAATCAACTCGCTCGCCCAATACTTCATCCAAGATGGTTCGCGCGGTGGCTCGAAACCCGTGTCCGGTTTGTAGGTCCCCGCTATAGCCGATGCTTCGTAAGGCGGCATTGATCGTGTTGTCGCTCATTGGCCGTTCACCGGTGCGGATGCTGGGAAGAGCATAGCGGCCATGACCAGTTATTAGCGCTAGTTCACGCAAAATTGCTACGGCTTGGCGAGGCAGCGGAACGATGTGGTCAGCATTCATCTTCATTTTTTCGCCTGGGATACGCCATTCCGCATCGTCAAGACGAAGTTCCGCCCATTCCATCGTACGCAGTTCAACAGGACGAACAAGGCACATAGGCGAAAGCTTGAGGGCGGCCACGGTGGTGAAGTGGCCGGTATAGGCGTGCATTGCACGCAATAAGGCGCCTAATGCTTCGGGCTCGGTTATCGCGGCGTTGTGCTTCACGTCCGGCTTGCTGGCTAACGCTTCGCGCAGGTCCGATGTAACGTCACGCTCGGCTAGTTCTGTGACAACGGCATAGCGAAATATTTGGCCAATATTCTGCTTTACGCGGTGGGCGGTTTCGATAGCTCCTCGCGCCTCGATCTTTCGTAAAACCTTCTCTAGAACGTCCCTAGGGCCAATTGCGGACATGGCCATATTTCCGATGAAGGGGAATACGTCCTTTTCAAGCGACCGCGAAATCTTGACTTGGGTGTTGGCAGCGCGCTTCGCCGTTGTTTTGATCAGCCAGTCGCGCGCTACGATTTCAAATGTGTTCGAGGCGGCCACAGCTTTGGCGCGCCGATCTTCCTGTTTGGCGGTATTAGGGTCAATGCCATCGGCTAGTTGTTCCTTGGCCTTTTCGCGGCGCTGCCTGGCTTTGGCCAGCGAAACGTCGGGGTAAACGCCCAGTGCGAGTGTTTTTTGCTTATCGACAAAGCGGTAGTTGAACCGCCAGTACTTGCCGCTCGGCTTAACTAGCAGATACAGCCCATGGCCGTCGCTGTGTTTTTCGCCAGCAGCCTTGCTACTGGGTTTGAGGTTTTTTACATAGGTATCGGTTAGTGCCATGGCAGTGTTTGATGGTACTTTTTTTAGGGCGTTTTCTAGGTACCATCAAAAGTACCATCAAAACGGCTGCATACCAGTGTATTCCACTGCACGATCTTGGACAAAGAAAAACCCGCAATGCCAATAGGCATGCGGGTTTCTTGGTCTTTTTTGGATTTGTTTGGATGTTGGGGTGGTACCACCAACAGGAATCGAACCTGTATCTAGCGCTTAGGAGGCACTCGTTCTATCCATTGAACTATGGCGGCACTTTTTCTGCTTTTGTACTTCTTTCGAAGAACTGGAATTGTATGCGCTGGCTCCGGGGAACCGGGATGGGTGCTTGCTTCGATGCGGCTCGGCTGCCAGGGTTCAATCGTAAGGCACGGTGAAGATCAGGTCCACGGCGCTTTGCTGGCCTGTTTGCGCGCGTACCGTGAAGCGCTGCGACAGGTCGTAAAAAATATACAGCGTGCCCAGCGCACCGGAAATGCTGCGCTCGTAGGCGGCATAAAAATTACGCGAAAAGCGCTTGCCCAGCGTGACGGCGCCCTGCGTGGTCGTGCCGTCCGCATTGCTGGAGGCGCCGCGAAACGACAGCTCGTCCAGCCCCAGCGACGAGGCCAACCCGCCCGACATGCCGCCGCTTTTGCTGCCCAGCAGGGCCAGCGCCGCCTGCTGCAGCAGCGCGGCTTCCGCGCCCCCGGATGCCGATGCCCGGCCCACCACCAGCCAGGACAGTTTTTCGGCATCGGGCAGCTCGGGCTGGGCATAGAGGCGCACGCGGGGCAGCAGGGCGGTACCGGTGATTTGCACGCCCACACGCTGCGTCAGGTTGGGGCGGATGGCCAGAATGTCCAGGGCCGGGTTGTCGAGGGGGCCGGTGAAGCGCAGCACGCCCTGTTCGACGTCCAGGCGCTGGCCATAGGCGCGGTATTGTCCGCCCGCGGTGTTGACGGTGCCGGTCAGGCGCGGTTCGCGCAGCGACTCGCCGTACAGGCTGAGGGTGCCGCGTATCCGCGTGTCGATGCCTTTGCCTTGAACGCGAAAGTCATTGCCCAGGCCCAGTTGCAGCGCCAGCTTGACGGGCCGGGCATCCCTGTCGGCGGTGGCGCCGCTGGTTTGCGCCGGCGCTTTCTGGCCGGTCGCGCTGCCGCGGGTGGTGCGGACCACGACGTCATCGCCCAGCTGTGGCGTGCCTTCGTCGGGCAGGATGATGCGGGCCTGGTCCACCACCAGTTTGCCGGTGAGCTCTGTCTGCACGCCCTTGAGGCTGGCCTGCACGTCGCCGGAGACGGTCAGCTGCCGGTCGGTTCGTATGCTGGCGCGCAGCCGCTCCAGCCGGGCCTCCAGCTGCACCTGCGGCTGGCCGTCGATCCAGCCGGCTTCGCCCCGGGCCATCAGGCTGCCGCCCGTCCCCTTGTCGCCGGCGCCCTGCAGGGTGAATTCGTTGATGCGCATGCGCGTGCCGTCGAGCCGCGCGCGCAGGCGGCCGTTGCCAAACTCGATGCCGTCCACGACGGAGCGCAAGGCCAGGTCGTTGGCCTGCAACTCGCCTGCCAGCTGGGGGGCGGCCCGCGTGCCGCTGATCCTCACATCGGTGCCCAGTGAACCGCGAAGCCGCCAGCCGGGCGGCGCCAGCACCGACCAGACACCAATGCGCGGCAGCTGCGCACGCAACTGGCCGCTCAAGGGCGCGTCTGCGGGCCACAGCCAGCCGCCGCCCGCATCGGCCGGAGCGCGTGCCAGGCGGGTCCGGAGCTGGCCGTCGGCTGTGCCCGCGCGCTCGCTGTCCCAGCGCGCAGCCAGGGTCAGCGCCTCTCCGTCATTGACCAGCGACAGACGCGCTTCTTTCACGCCTGCCGCCACCCGTGTGGGCACGCCCTGCACGGTTTCTGCCTGCACGCTGATGTCGCCACTGCTGCGGGTCAGCGTGGCTTTGAGGCGCAGCGTGTCGCTGAGCGTGGCCTCCAACTGGCCGTCGAGCAGCAGGTTGCCGCCCAGGCCGGCGCCGGCCATCTGCGGGCCTGCCAGCAATTCAATCCAGGCCAGCGGTAAGCCGGTGAGCTTGCCGGACGTGATGAGTTCACCGGGGCGCCAGCGCACCGGCTGCCAGGCCAGGACGGCCGACGTGGAGGCGCTGCTGGGTCCCCCTGCGGCGGTCTGCGCCGGCGCGCTCAGCAGGGCTTCTCCCGCACCGCTTTCGAAGGCGCCGCCCCGCGCTGGTGTCCATGCGAGCGGCACCGTGCCACGGGTGGCGAGCCGCCACGCACCGCTGCCACTGCCATTGCCGAGGGAAGGGTCTTCCACGCTGAGGCTGAGCTGGTTGAGCAGGCCTTGCCATGCGGATTCACCCAGCGGCAGCTTGCGCGTGGCAGGGGTGCGCCCGCCTTCAGCGGCCAGTTGCAGCGCATAACGCCGTTGCCCGGCCTCGAGGCGGCCCTGGGTGCTCAGTTGCATCTGGTTTAGCCGGCCCGACAAGCTGGTTTGCAGGGCGCGGATTTTGAGCGTGTCGGCTGTCTCTGCCGTGCCCGCAGCTGCGGGTGCGCGTGGGGCAGAGCCGGCAGCTGTCTTGGTGGGCGCGTACCAGTCGAGTGAAGGCACCTCCAGCCGCGCCTGCACGCTGGGGTCTTGCCAGCCGCCGTCCCAGCTGGCCTGCAGTTCCGCGCTGCCGCGGGCAGAGGCTGTCTGCAGCGCGGCGGGCAGGCCCGGCAGTTCTTGCAGCCAGCGCAAGGCCAGCGCTGCATCCCGGCCGCGCAGGCTGAGGTTTCCCTTGCCGCTGGCCTGCCGCAGCTCGCCCTGCAGTGCCGCGTCCAGTCCGGGCGCCGTCAGGGTCAGGCTGCCCTTGCCACCCCAGGCCTTGGGCTGGGCTTCCAGTTGGCCCGCCAGTTCCGCGTCATCGGTGCGAAAGCGCAGCGCCGACAGCGCCAGGGTGCCGCCGGCCTGGGCCGGGTTCCAGGTGCCCGTGGCGCTCGCATCGCGCAGGCGCAGCACGCCAGGGGAACGTTGGCCTGCCGCCTTGGCCTTGGCCCTGGCCCTGGCGCTGGCGCTGGCGCTGGCGGGCGGCTTGATGCCATTGCCTGCGGCCTGCAGGCTGGCGTCGAAGCGGGTGCTTGTTCCTTCGCTGGCCACGGTAGCCCGGCCGTCAACAGGCTGCGGCGCAAGCTGGGAGTACAGCAGCGCCGGGTTGATCTGCTGCAGGGTGGCCTGCAGCTTCCAGGCCGGGGCGACCGTAACGGGTGGAGTGGGTGGCGTGGACAGAGCGGAGTCTGGGGCGGGGGCACGCGTTGACGGCGGTTTGGGTGGAGACGCAGTGCCTGCGGCCGGCGCCCATTCGCCCGTGGCCAGCAGCTCGCCGCCGCCCAGCCGCGCCTTGAGCGAGCGAACCAGCGCCGCGCCGTCGCGCCATTCGCCCTGGCTTTCCAGTCGTTCAATGGGCAGCCGCTTCTGATCCCAAGGGCCGGGCAAGCCGTTGGCCATCTGTAGTTGAATCAGCCACGCCGCGCTGGCTGTTGCGGCCGTGTCAGCGGGTCGTACGCTGGCGTTACCGGTCAGCAGGGTTTGCGGCATGTCGGGCCACAAGCCCGCAATGTCCAGGTCGCGAAAGGTCGCATCCGCCTGCGGCAGGGGTTGTGCCGCCCAGGGCATGACACGCGCCGTCGCCGTCGCGTGGGGCTGCGCGCGGCCGGCAGGCGCGCTGCCTGTCATTTGAAGCTGGCCCTTGACCTGCATGTCGGTGATCGGTCCGCTGGCCGTGGCGGTGAATGCCAGCGGCAAAGGTTTTTGGCTGTTCGGAAGTTCGGCGGACAGCGCACCCGACAGGCTGGCTTCGAGCGCAACCGGGCTGCGCGCAGACAGACTGGCGCGGCCCTGGTAACGGCCTTGGGCCACCTCGGCATCCAGCAACTGCAGCTGATGCGCCAGCCCGTCAAATTCATAGCGCCCTGAAATGCTGGAGGCCGTGACGGCTGTCTTGCCCTGCAGGGCGAACCGGCCCACCGAGAAGTGGGCCAGTACCACCCGCAGCGGCAATCCGAGCGCGGTGGGCGGTGGCGACGGGGCTGAAGGCGGGCGCTGGTCGTGCAGCTGCACACTGCCCACCGCCAGCCGGTCCAGCCGGAGCGTGCCATGCAGCAGCGACCAGGGTTGCCAGGCCAGGCTCACATCGCGCACCTCGACGCTGAGCCCCTCCTGCTGCCAGGCCAGCCGGTCGACGTGCCCGCCTTCGCGCAGCGAACCTGTGGCTCGCCCGGCCGTCAGCGGCTGTGACTGCGCCAGCCAGCGAAGCGCGGTGGCCAGCGAGCCTTCCGTGCCCGCCCACCACCAGGCCAGCCCAACGGCCAGAACAGCCAGCAGCAACAGGCTGCCCGCTGCGACTGCCATCGCTGTCAGCCATCGCCGCGTGGACTGTGCCCGATCCGCCCCCGCTTTCGGCGGGGCTGCTTCGGCACCGGTTTGCTTCGGCGTGCTCATCAGAAGATAAACCCCACACTGACATGCAGGCGCACATGCTTGACCTTGACGCCGTAGGCCAGGTCCATTTGCAGGGGGCCAATCGGGCTGCGCCAGCGCACGCCGGTGCCCACGCCGACCGAGGGGCGCAGGTCCTGGGGCTTGTCGGCCACGGCGCCGGCATCGATGAACAGCGTGTTTTCCCACTCGGTGGTGACGCCGCTGCGAACAATGGGGCGTTGCCATTCCACGCTCCCCACGGCGAGGTAGCGGCCGGGGCCGATGGTGCCGTTGTCGAGCCTGATGCCGATGTCGCGGTAGCCGTAGCCGCGCACGGTGGCGTCGCCGCCGGTGCGAAACAGCTGCGTGCCCGGGATGCGTGCTGCGTCCTTGGCCAGCACGGCGCCGGCCTCCGCGCGCATGGCGATGCGTCCGCGCTCCAGTGACTTGATGCCCAGCCAGCGGCCCACGGCGCGGGTGAAGGGCTGGCGGTCCTGGCCCAGCGTGGTGCCTCCGCCCAGTTCAAACCCCAGGCCGTAACCCCGGCTGGGGAAGGGCACGCTGTCAAAGTAGCGGCCGGTCCAGACGTAGTTGGCGGTGAGCGCCGAGCCATCGCCCGTGTCTGCGGCGGTATTGCCGAGCTGGCCAGCACCATGCACGCGGGCCCGGTCATATTGCAGGTACATGTTGCGGTCTATGTGGTCGCCGGCCTGCGTCCGGCCAAAACGCAGCCGCTGGGCCTGCGTGATCAGTTCGTCGTCATCGAGGCGTTCCACGCGTCCCAGCGCGACCCAGCGCCAGTTGTCCTCGTTGGGTATGGCTGTCCACTCGGTTTGCGCAAAGGGGTTTTTCTTTTCGGCCTGCAGCTTGGTCACGGCACGCCAGCCAATGCCGGGAACGCGGTGATGGGTGTGCTCAACGGAAGCGCGCGGTCCGCTGTCTGTCGTGATGCCGACGCCGAGCGTGACCTTTTGCAGTTTGGCCTCGCGCACCTGCACCTGTACCGGCGCTGCGAGCGGGTCGCTCTCGGGGTCGACAAAGATATAGGCCGAATCAAAATAGCCGCTGGAGGCCAGCCGCTGCTGGGCCTCCACCAACTGGCTCTGGTTATAGATGGCCCCGGCGTTCAGGCGGGCCAGTCGCGGCACCAGTACGGGGTCATAGCGTTCCACGCCGCTGATCTGCATGGGACCCAGGCGGTACAGCGGGCCGGAATCGAGCTTGACCGACAGGCCGGCGGTTCGGGCTGGCGCATCCACATCGGCCAGGCTGTAGTCCAGTTTGCCGGCGGGGTAGCGGCGCGCGACCAGCTGCCGCAGTGCCTGTGTCTTGGCGCCGTCCCAGGCGTCCTGCGTGAAGCGCTGGCCGGTGGGCAGCCGCCAGTCGCGCTTGATTTCCGAGCGCTGGGCGATCGCGTCGGGATCGGGCGAGTCGGCAATGTCTCCCGCGAAGTCGATCGCCACCGCACCTGTGAGGGTGGCTTCGCCAGGATCGACCGCAACCACGATGGTGGGGTGCTGGTTCACGCCGCCCTCACGCGTGATGCGGATTTCCGGGCTGAAGTAGCCCAGCGTTCCCACCAGGTTGCGCACATTGCGTTCGGCGAGCACGACCAGGCGGTTCAGTTCGGCCTCGTCGAGGTCCGTCACCGCGCGGTAGCGCTGCAGCTCGATGTGCTTTTCGAGCAGTTCACGCACGGCAGGCGGAGCCCGCACTGCAATGTCAAAGGCCGTCACCTCCTGCGGTGCGCTGGTTGGTCCTACCGCGCCCTGGGGTGTGGGGCCCGGTGTTACCTTTTCGGGGGGTGGGGGGGGTGGCGGTGCGGTCTGTGCCGTCCCGGACGGTGGCGTTGTCACGGCCGTGGCGGCCGGGTCGGCAGCGGGCGCACCCGATTGCGCCCTGGCTGCGGGCGGGGAAAAAATCGCGAGGAAGGCGATGACAAGGGCGAGGCTCGCAGTGGTCAGTCCTGCCGGTGTGGCCGTCCGCGCGCAGCGGGTACTGGGGTGGGTCACACACCCAGTTTACTTGAGCCCTACTTGGAAAGCAGGCGCATCGCCTCTTCAAGTCCCTTGATGGTCAGGGGGTACATGCGCTGATTGACCAGCTGCTGGATCACGCTGATGCTCTGGCGGTATTGCCAGACGCCCTGCGGCTCGGGGTTGATCCAGGCGAACTTCGGGAAGGCATTGGTCAGCCGCTGCATCCATTCGGCGCCGGCCTCTTCGTTGTTGTATTCGACGCTGCCGCCCGGTTGCAATATTTCGTAAGGGCTCATGGTGGCATCGCCGACAAAGATGAGCTTGTAGTCCTTGTTGTACTTGCGGATGATGTCCCACGTCGGGAACTTTTCACTGAAGCGGCGGCGGTTGTTCTTCCACATGAAGTCGTAGACGCAGTTGTGAAAGTAATAAAACTCGAGGTGCTTGAACTCTGCCTTGACCGCCGAGAACATTTCCTCGACACGGTGGATGTGTTCGTCCATGGTGCCGCCGACGTCCATCAGCAGCAGCACCTTCACATTGTTGTGGCGCTCGGGCACCATCTTGATGTCCAGCCAGCCGGCGTTGGCCGCCGTGGAGCGGATGGTGTCGTCGAGGTCCAGCTCTTCCGCATTGCCCTGGCGCGCAAACTTGCGCAGGCGGCGCAGCGCCACCTTGATGTTGCGCGTGCCCAGCTCCTGGGTGTCGTCGTAGTCCTTGTAGGCGCGCTGGTCCCAGACTTTTACCGCGCTTTTATTGCGGCTTTTTTCCTGGCCGATGCGTATGCCCTGCGGGTTGTAGCCGTTCGCGCCAAAGGGCGAGGTGCCGCCCGTGCCAATCCACTTGCTGCCGCCTTCGTGGCGCTCTTTCTGTTCTTCAAAACGCTTTTTCAGCGTTTCCATGAGCTCGTCCCAGCCCATCTTTTCGATCTTTGCCTTGTCCTCGGCACTCAGTTCCAGCTCCAGGTTTTTCCGCAGCCATTCCAGCGGGATGTCCTTGGTGAAATCGGCAATCATCTCCACGCCCTTGAAGTAGGCGGCGAAGGCACGGTCGAATTTGTCGTAGTGCTTTTCGTCTTTCACCAGCACCGTGCGGCTGAGGTAGTAGAAGTCGTCGATCTTCCAGGCGCCTTCACCGCCTTCGCCTCCTTCATCGTCGCTGGTGCCGCTCTTTTCACTGTTCGGGCCCACAACACCCGCCTCCAGTGCTTCAAGCAGCATCAGGTATTCCTTGACGGAGACCGGCAATTTGGCTGAACGCAGGGTGTAGAAGAAGTCAATCAGCATGGGGAACCCTCTTGCAGAATTTTCCCGTCGGGCCGCCCCAAGGGAAAAACGGCCCCTCGGGGGCAGCGCATTACACGAAGTGAAAAGCGTGGGGGCTCTTCATCCCAGCAGGGGCCGCGGGACTGGCTTTGCCAGACCGCAGGCGCAGCGGCCCCCTCGGGGGGCAGCGCATTACACGAAGTGAAAAGCGTGGGGGCCATATCAAGAGCGAGGTTTGTCAAGCAGGTACAGCAGCTGCGCCTTGACCTCGGGCCATTCACCGGAGCGCAGGCTGTACATCACGGTGTCGCGAATGGTGCCGTCGCGCCGCAGCGCGTGACCGCGAATCACGCCGTCTTTCCGGGCTCCCAGGCGTTCAATGGCCTGCTGGCTGGCGAAGTTGAAATTGTCGGTACGCCAGCCCACCACATGGCAGCCCAGGGTTTCAAACGCATGGGTGAGCATGAGCAGCTTGCAGGTGGTGTTGACGTGGGTACGCTGGCTGCTGGCGGCATACCAGGTGTAGCCAATCTCGACGCGTTTGATGGCCGGCACGATGTCATGAAAGCTGGAAGTGCCCAGCACCTTGCTCGTGCCGGCGTCGGTGACCGCAAACGCCAGGCGGTTGCCGGTTTGCAGCGCGGTTTCAATGTAGGCCCGTGTTTCATGCGGTTCAGGTACCGACGTGATGCGCAGCTTCCAAAGTTCGCCATCGCTGGCGGCGGCCCGCAGCCCCGCTTCGTGGTCCAGACCCAGCGGCACCAGCCGCACGCCGCGCGCTTCCAGGCTCACGGGTTCAACAAAAGCCATGCTCAGCTCTCCCCATTGGCCTTCTGGCGTTTTCTCCAGCGGCGGGCCAGTTGAAGGCCCAGGCCACCGCCCAGGCCGACCAGCACAATGCCGCCGATGGCGCTGTTGTCATAGCCTTCGGCAAAAATGTCCAGCCCCAGCAGGCGCCCGATCCAGTAGCCCAGGAGCGCGCCACCGACGAAGCCGATGGCATCCGACAGGCCTTCCACCAACAATGATTTCTGGTTCATGAATGTGAACTCCGGGTTCAGCGGTTGTTGCGCTGCATGAACACCAGTTTTTCAAACAGCGTCACATCCTGCTCGTTCTTGAGCAGCGCGCCAACCAGCGGCGGCACCGCCACCTTGTCGTCCTTGCTGTGCAGCGCTTCCAGCGGAATGTCCTCGGCCACCAGCAGCTTGAGCCAGTCGAGCAGCTCGCTGGTGGATGGCTTCTTTTTGAGGCCGGGCAGGTTGCGCACGTCATAAAACGTTTTCATGGCGGCGGCCAGCAGTTCCCTCTTGAGATCGGGGAAATGCACATCGACGATCTGCTTCATCGTGTCGGCATCGGGGAACTTGATGTAGTGAAAGAAGCAGCGGCGCAGGAAGGCGTCGGGCAGTTCCTTCTCGTTGTTGGAGGTGATGAACACCAGCGGGCGGTGCTTGGCCCGGATGAGCTCGCGTGTTTCGTACACATAGAACTCCATGCGGTCGATCTCGCGCAGCAGGTCGTTGGGAAACTCGATGTCGGCCTTGTCGATCTCGTCGATCAACAGCGCGACGGGCTGGTCGGCCGTGAAGGCCTGCCAGAGCACACCCTTGACGATGTAGTTGTGGATGTCCTTGACCTTTTCGCCACCCTCGACGGTGCTCAGCTGGGAGTCGCGCAGGCGGGACACGGCATCATATTCATAGAGACCCTGCTGCGCCTTGGTGGTCGACTTGATATGCCATTGCAGCAGGGGCAGGCCCAATGCCTGGGCCACTTCCTCGGCCAGCATGGTCTTGCCCGTGCCGGGCTCGCCTTTGACCAGCAAGGGCTTTTTCAGGGCGGCGGAGGCATTGACGGCCAGCATCAGGTCTTGGGTGGCGACGTAGTTTTGTGAACCTTGGAATTTCATGTTCATGGGTCGAATGGATGGGGTGATGTGGACGGGGATGTAGACGCGAATGGAGTGTTCTTGCGCGGGCCGCCAGCGTGCAGTCACCGGCCCTGGCAGGCCCAGATATAATCCAAAGTTGTTTTATACGATGAATTCTCACCTGATTGTGCGCGCAAAATGAATAAGCTGTTGACCACGATATTCGCTGTAGCTGTCTCCTGTGTGACGGTCTCAAGCCTGGCCCAGGAAGTCAAGGGCGATGCCAAAGCCGGCGAAACCAAGAACGCCATGTGCATTGGCTGTCACGGCATCAAGGGCTACCAGGCGTCTTTTCCCGAGATTTACAAGGTTCCGATGATTTCCGGCCAAGGGGGCAAATACATCGTGGCGGCGCTTAACGGCTACAAAAAAGGTGAACGCAAGCATCCCACCATGCGCGGCATTGCCGAGTCGCTGACCGACCAGGACATCGCTGACCTGGCGGCCTTTTACAGTACCCACGGCGTGGTGCAAGGTGCCGAGCTGCCTGCCAAGCCGGCCAAAGAACCCAGCGCTGATGTGCAGGCCCTGCTGAACAAGGCCAACTGCGCTTCATGCCACGGCGCCAATTTCAGCAAGCCGATTGATCCGGCCTATCCCAAGATTGCCGGCCAGCACAGTGATTACCTGTTCGTGGCGCTCAAGGCCTACAAGACCGACAACAACCCCAAGGTGGGTCGCGGCAACGCCATCATGGCGGGTATGGCCAAGCAGTACACCAATGCCGAGCTGAAGCTGCTGGCCAACTACCTGGCTTCGGTGGACGGTGAACTCAAGGTGATTCCTCAGAGCAAGTTCCGCTGAACGCAGAACAAGTACAAAAAAGCCGCTGTCTCAGCGGCTTTTTTTTATGGCTCAGTGTTCCGCCGGGCCGCCCAAGGAAAGCGGGGAGGCTCTGCTCCAGCAGGGGCCGCGGAACCGGCTTAGCCGGGCCGCAGGCGCAGCGCTCGCTCGGGGGGGGGCAGCGCAGCACACGCAGTGACAAGCGTGGGAGCCCTAGTAGCCAGAAGTGGTAGCTCTCTAGCCCAGCAGGGGCCGCGGAACCGGCTTAGCCGGGCCGCAGGCGCAGCGGCCCCCTCGGGGGGCAGAGAGCTACACGCAGTGAGCGAACGTGGGGGCTAATCCCTCGTAGCGCGGCGCTGAACGCATGCGATGTAGGCATCGCCATCCGGCGGCCGGCCTGCGCGCTGGCTTTCCCACACCATCTGTCCCAGGCAGTCCATGGCCTCGTGATGCGCGTCATGCAGTGAGTTGCGCCGCGCGGTCAACAGCTCCACCGCCTGGCGGATACCGCGCGGCTGGTCAATCGAGCATTGTTCGCTGATCGACAGGTGCATCGAGAGGTGCAGGAAGGGATTGGTGTTGCCGGCCTCGACGTCATACATTTTTTCAAGCGCCGCATCGGCATCCGCAAAATCCGCATGGTATTCGGGGTGTTCCTCCATCCATTGGCTTGCTATGATTTCTATAGCCTCAAGCGCCTGTCCCGTGCGGGCTTTGGCATAAACTGAACAGAAGAATCGCCGGACGTCGGCTTGCGAAGGCGTGAACATGGCTAAAGCGTATCACGCAGCCTGCTTCCGGGGCCTTTGAGGTGTTTTCCGCCCTGGCGCTTTCATCGGGCTTGTGCTTGACAGGCACCCCATGTCCCCACGTCCTACAGACAGGGGGGGTGTGCAACGGTATATTCATGATTCACGGTGGCGCAGTTGCGGCGCACAGCCACCCTGCAATGAGTAAGCCCGGTAGCCCGGTGAGGAGATTCTATGAATGCAGCAAAAATGGCGGGAATTATCCTGATCGTTGCCGGACTGGCCGGACTTTTCACCGGAGGTTTCAGCTTCACCAAGGACAGGTCGACCGCGAAAATCGGCCCCATCGAGTTGACGGTCACGGAAAAGGAGTCGGTCAATATTCCCCAATGGCTGAGCATCGGTGCCGTGGCCTTGGGTGCGGTTTTGCTGGTGGTGGGTTTCCGCAAGCCCTGAAAGCCCGCGCCTCCTTCGTTCGGCGCAGGTAACTTCCTGCCTGATGGGGCCACTTTCCACTTTCCACTTTCCCCGGGGCAACCCCCTTCGGGATATTGCCGATCTCAGGCGCGCTGAACACTCAGCATGCGCGATATGGCCTGTGCCGCCGCAAGCAGTTGCGGCAGCATGGTTTCCTGCATCACCTTGGCACTGGTCCGGTTGGCCTGGCCGCTGATGTTCAGCGCCGCCACCATCTGGCCGGCCCGGTTGGTGATGGGCGCTGCCAGCGACACCAGTCCTTCCTCGAGCTCCTGATTCACCAGCGACCAACCCTGTTTGCGAACCTGCGCAATCCGGGCCGCGATCTCCTTCACATCGATCGCGGTGTACTTGGTTCGGGCCGTCCGGTCCGAGCGTTCCAGGCACTCCATCAACTCGGCTTCCGGCAATGCGGACAGCAGCATGCGACCCATCGAGGTGCAGTAGGCGGGCAGCCGGGAGCCGATGCCCAGGCTGATGCTCATGATCTTGTGTGTGGGCACGCGCAGCACGTAGACGATGTCGGTGTCGTCGAGCACCGCTGCCGAGCACGATTCCTTGACCTGCGCAACCAGCGCTTCCATCACGGGCTCGGCGAGGTCCCAGATCGGCATGGACGAGAGATAGGCGAATCCCAAATCGAGAATGCGCGGGGTCAGGCTGAACAGCTTGCCTTCGCTGCGCACATAACCGAGCGACTCCAGGGTCAGCAGGATGCGGCGGGCGCCGGCGCGGCTCAGCTCGCTGCGCTGCGCCACTTCGGTCAGTGTCTGGCGCGGGGCGCTGGCACTGAAGGAGCGGATGACCTGCAATCCGCGCGCAAAGGATTGCACATAGCCGTCGCCGGGTTTAAGGTCTGCGATGCGTGTGGAGGCGGGATTTGCCATGGTTGAAAAAATCTCCTAGAATTCATTATACGAACTCTTGTTCTAATGTCGAACAAAATCTGGTGGATCGGAAACTCTGCCTGAATTCGCGGCTTTGCGCGCCCGGTCACCCGGGCGCTACTCTGGCGTGTTGCCTGTTTCTGCCCTGTTGCCCTGTTGGAGACAATTGAATGATCAACAAGATTGCCCGCTCCATCGCCGATGCGTTGGCGGATGTGAAAGACGGATCAACCATCCTGATCGGAGGTTTTGGCACCGCCGGTATTCCCAATGAACTCATCGATGGCCTGATTGCGCAGGGCGCCAAAGACCTGACCGTGGTCAACAACAACGCGGGCAATGGCGAGACCGGGCTGGCGGCGCTGCTGAAGGCCGGGCGGGTGCGCAAAATCATTTGCAGCTTTCCACGCCAGGCCGACAGTCACGTGTTCGACGGGCTTTACCGCGGCGGCAAGCTGGAGCTGGAACTGGTACCGCAGGGCAATCTGGCCGAGCGCATTCGCGCAGCCGGTGCGGGCATAGGCGCATTTTTCTCGCCCACGGGTTACGGCACGGAGCTGGCCAAAAATCCGGATGGCTCGGCCAAAGAAACCCGCGAGATCAACGGCAAGCAGTACGTCCTGGAGATGTCGATTTACGGCGACGTGGCGTTGATCAAGGCGGAGCAGGGCGATCGTTGGGGCAACCTGACGTACCGCATGGCGGCGCGCAATTTTGGCCCGGTGATGGCCACGGCTGCGGCAAAAACCGTGGCCACGGTGCACGAGATTGTCGAGCTTGGAGCGCTCAACCCCGAGCACATCGTGACGCCCGGCATCTTCGTGCACCAGATTGTGAAGATAGACCGCGTGGCAACCCGGGCAGGCGGCTTCAAAAACGTAGCCTGAATCTGTTGCGATCATTTGCCATCATTGACCAGCCATCCGGACGGAGCAACCCATGACCTACCAGAAACGCACCAAAGACCAGCTTGCCGCCCGTGTGGCGCAAGACATTTACGAAGGCGCCACCGTCAACCTCGGCATCGGCATGCCGACGCTGGTGGCCAACCATATCCCGGCCAGCCGCGAGGTGCTGTTGCACAGCGAAAACGGCATTCTCGGCATGGGCCCTGCGCCTGCCGAGGGCGCGGAAGACTATGACCTCATCAACGCCGGGAAACAGCCGGTGACGCTGCTCAAGGGCGGCTCGTTTTTTCACCATGCCGACAGCTTTGCCATGATGCGCGGCGGCCACCTTGATATTTGCGTGCTCGGTGCGTTCCAGGTGTCGGCCACAGGCGACCTGGCCAACTGGCACACCGGGGAAAAGGAGGCGATCCCCGCCGTGGGCGGCGCGATGGACCTGGCCCTGGGCGCCAAGCAGACCTGGGTGATGATGGACCTGCTCACCAAAAAGGGCGAGAGCAAGGTGGTGGCGCAATGCAGTTATCCGCTCACCGCCATTGCCTGCGTCAAGCGCATTTATTCGGAACTCGCCACGCTGGCGTGTACGCCGCAGGGTCTCAAGCTCATCGACAAGGTCGAGGGCCTGACGCATGGCGAACTGGAAAAACTCGTCGGCTTGCCGATAGCCGTTTGATTTTTGTTTGATTTTTTAATTAACCAATCCGTTCGGGCTTGAAGGGCCCAGGTCCTGCTCAGGTCCTGTATTGAACGGAGATTCAGGAGACATTGCATGAACCAGGCTTTTATCTGCGATGCCATTCGCACCCCCTTCGGCCGCTACGGCGGCGCCTTGAGCAGCGTGCGCACCGACGACTTGGGCGCGATCCCGCTCAAGGCCCTGATGGCGCGCAACCCCAACGTCGACTGGCAACTGGTGAGCGACGTGATCTTCGGCTGCGCCAACCAGGCCGGCGAAGACAACCGCAACGTCGCACGCATGTCCAGCCTGCTGGCCGGCTTGCCGCTGGAGCTGCCCGGCGCCACCATCAACCGCCTGTGCGGATCCGGCCTGGACGCCCTGGGCACGGCCGCCCGCGCCATCAAGTCGGGCGAGGCCCACTTGATGATCGCCGGTGGCGTCGAAAGCATGAGCCGCGCGCCGTTCGTCATGCCCAAGGCCGAGAGCGCCTTCGGCCGTGCCAATGCGGTGTATGACACCACCATCGGCTGGCGCTTCGTCAACAAGCTGATGAAGGAAAAGTACGGCGTCGACGCCATGCCAGAAACCGCCGAAAACGTTGCCGTCGACTACAAGATCAGCCGCGAAGACCAGGACAAGATGGCCCTGGCGAGCCAGCTCAAGGCCGTGGCGGCGCAAAAGGCCGGCTACTTCGATGCCGAAATCACGCCCGTGACCATCGCGCAGAAAAAGGGCGATCCCATCGTGGTGGCCAAGGACGAGCATCCGCGCGAGACCTCGATGGAAACGCTGGCCAAGCTCAAGGGCGTGGTGCGCCCCGACGGCTCCGTCACCGCCGGCAATGCCAGCGGCGTCAACGACGGCGCCTGCGCACTGCTGCTCGCCGACGAGGCCAGCGCGGCCAAAAACGGCCTCACACCCAGGGCCCGCATCGTCGGCATGGCCACGGCCGGCGTGGCGCCGCGCATCATGGGCATAGGCCCGGCGCCGGCCACGCAAAAAGCGCTGGCACTCACCGGCCTGACGCTGGCGCAGATGGACGTGATCGAGCTCAACGAAGCCTTTGCCGCACAGGGCCTGGCCGTGCTGCGCCTGCTCGGTTTGCAGGATGACGACTCGCGCGTCAACCCCAATGGCGGCGCCATTGCGCTGGGCCACCCGCTCGGCGCCAGCGGTGCCCGCCTGGCCACCACGGCCGTCAACCAGCTGCACAGGGGCGGCGGGCGCTATGCGCTGTGCACCATGTGCATTGGCGTGGGGCAGGGCATTGCGGTGATCCTTGAGCGGGTCTGATCGACTTGCCCTTGGGCCGTCATTGAACGGCCAATGAGCTGCCATGTCACGGTTTGATTTGCTATTTATTTAATAGCAATCTGCGCATTTCTCTTTCTATTGGACGTCAGGCGTCCGAACCCTGTTTTATTTCCGGAATTCAGAGCTAATTCATAGTTACAAGGAGACAGTCATGCCTTTCAAATTCTCTGTAGCACGTCGCACCCTGGGCCTCGCCGCACTCGCGCTGGCTGCTGCCGGCTTGCTGCCGGCCACGGCCGGCGCCCAGCAGTTTCCGACCAAGCCGGTGCGCATCATCACGCCGTTTCCGGTGGGCGGTGGTCCCGACGGCGTGGCGCGCCTGGTGGCCGACAAGCTGTCACGCGCCTGGGGCCAGCCGGTGGTGGTCGAGAACCGGCCCGGCGGCAACGGCTTCATCGCGATCGACGCCTTCAAGCGCGGCAGCAAGGATGGGCACGACCTGATCGTGCTCGACAACGTGCACCTTGCAGCGTATCCGTCGTTGTTCAAAAAGCTGCCGTACGACGCAAGCAAGGACTTTGATGCGCTGCTGCCGCTGTTCAAGACCTATTTCTTCTTCACCGTGCCGACCACCAGCAAATACAAGTCAATCGCTGACCTGGTTGCCGATGCCAAGGCCCACCCCGGCAAGCTGGACTACGGCTCCTGGTCGGTCGGCAATCCGGTGCACCTGGGATCGGAGCTGTTTGAGTCCGCAACCGGCACGCAGATGGAGCATGTGATTTACAAGGAAACCACCCAGCTCTACACCTCGGTCTCCACCGGCGAACTCGCCTTCGCGCTGGGCAGCAGCGCCACTGCGGGGCCGCTGCAGCGCGCGGGCAAGCTGCGCTTCCTGGCGGTGGCGGCACCGAAGCGTGTGGCGGCCTTCCCGGATGTGCCTACGGTCGGTGAATCCGGTGGTCCGCAGGGCTTCGAGGTCACCGGCTGGAATGCGATGGCGGTGCCCAAGGGCCTTCCTGACGCCGTGAGCGACAAGATCAAGCGCGACATCGAGAAGGCGCTGGCCGAGCCCGACGTGCTTGAGAAATTCAAGAGCTTTGGTTATGAGCCCTTCCCGCAGACGCGCGAGCAGTTCAACCAGTTCGTGCAGAGCGAAACCCGGCGTTTCGGCGACGTGATCCGCAAGGCGAACGTCTCGCTGGACTGACAGGCCCTGCCCGGCGTCTGCTGCTTGTGTCTTCCACCGGACCTTCGGGTCGTTGATTGGGAAAGTGCCAGCATGAACCACCTTCGTACAGGACGCCGTAGCCTGCTGCTGGGCGCGCTCGCAGCGCTGGGCGCTCCAGCGTGGGCCCAAAACGCCAAAGCGATCAAAATCGTCGTGCCTTTCGCACCCGGTGGGGGCAACGACGTGTTCGCCCGCCAGATGGCAAAAAGCCTGGGCGAGTTGCGCAATCAGAGCGTGATGGTGGAAAACAAGCCCGGCGCCGGCGGCAACCTCGGCACGGAGCAGGTCGTGCGCAGTCCGGGCGATGGGACCACGCTATTGCTGGGGCACTCGGGCACGGTGTCGATCAACCCGGCGCTGTACAAGCAGCTGAAATACGACCCGCAGAAAGACCTGGCGCCGGTCGCCATGTTTGCCTCGTCGGCCCTGGTGCTGGTGGTGCCAGCCTCGTCATCGGTGAAGACGGTGGCCGACCTGCTGGCGCTGGCCAAATCACAGCCCGGCATTCTCAACTACGCGTCCAGCGGCAGCGGCACGGGCGGCCACCTGACGGGCGAGATGTTCGAGCAGAAGAGCGGGGTCAAGATCGGCCACATTCCGTACAAGGGCACCGTCCCCGGCCTGACGGACCTGATCGGCGGCCAGGTGCAGATGATGTTCAGCGTCATCCCGCCGGCGCTGGCGCTGGTCAAAAGTGGCCGCCTGCGGGCCGTGGCGGTCACCGGCAGCCAGCGGCTTCCCTCGCTGCCCGAGGTGCCCACCATCGCCGAGTCCGGTGTGCCGGGCCTGGCCGGATTCGAAAGCACCCTGACCTACGGCATCCTTGCGCCCCGCGGCACGCCGGAGGCCACCATCAGGGAGCTGTCAGGGCAGATGCTCAAGATCGCCGCCTCGGCCGATTTCCAGTCCCGGCTGGAGGTGGAGGGCGCGGTACCCCTGCTGGGCGGTCCCGCCGACTATGCCGCCCTGATCAGGAAAGAAAGCGCCAAGTGGGCCGAGATCGTGAAAGTCTCCGGCGCGACGGTCGAATGAATCGCCGTCCAGGATGAGGCGCTTGATGGTTGCCGGCCCTGTAACATCGGGCCCCATGGCGCCGCCTTCCCACAACACTGCATTAGTCTCACCGCTCTCCTCAGGGCCCCGCGCGCCATCGTGTTCGTGCGGCCGGGCCTGAAAGCCATGCCGCCGTGAGTTTCCCGCTGATCACCGATCCGTTTTTCTATGCGGTGGCCGTCCCTGCGGTGCTGATGCTGGGCATCAGCAAAAGCGGGTTTGGCGCGGGCTTTGGCTCACTGGCGGTGCCGGTGATGGCGCTGGCCGTGACGGTGCCGCAAGCTGCCGCGATCCTGATGCCGGTGCTGTTGCTGATGGACCTGCTGGGCCTGGCCGCCTTCCGCAAGGATTTCGACCTCAGGTTCCTGCGCTTCCTGATTTCCTGCGGATTGGTGGGCACGGTGGTGGGGGCGCTGCTCTTCAAGGCGCTGGATGCCAGGATGGTGGCCGGCATAGTGGGTGTGTTCACGCTGCTGTTTTTGGCGCAGCGCCTGCTGTTTCCGCCCCGACCCGACAGCGCGCCGCCACCCCAATGGCTGGGGGCCCTGTTGACGGTGACCTCGGGCTTCACGAGTTTTGTGGCGCATGCCGGCGGGCCGCCGTTGAGCGCCTATGTGATTCCGATGCGCCTGAGCCCCCTCAAGTTCACCGCCACCATGGCGGCCTTCTTTTTTGTGATCAACCTCTCCAAGTGGATTCCCTACGGGCTGCTGGGTCTGCTCGACCTGCGCAACATGGCGACCTCGCTGGTGCTGCTGCCGCTCGCTCCGGTCGGCGTGTGGATGGGCGTGCGTCTGGCCAGACGCATCAGCCCGGTGCTTTTTTACCGGCTGCTGTATGTCGGCATGCTGCTCACCGGCTGCAAGCTGGTCTGGGACGGACTGCACTAGGTGTAGTTGAGCCCGAGGTTGTTCCAGGAGGCAGCATGACCCGGCTGGATGCGTAGCGGCGCGACCGAAGCGGCTCCGACCCGCACCTGAAGCGCGTCGGCGCGAGGCGAAAATTTGGGCGGCCCCACGTCACGAGCACGCCCGACCGTGCACGTTTCGCCGATGGCACCGCACCAGGCCGTCAGCAATCAGGGAGGGATCCCTCGAAGTGCCGGTCTGCACGGAACATGGCGCTGCCATGACGCACACTTCACTGGAGCTCGGCGAGCAGCGCCTTGGCCTCCTGCAGGTCCGCGGTGTCGAAGCCTTCGGTGAACCCGCCGTAGCTCTCGCCCAACATCTGGCGGGCCTCCGCCGGCTTGCCCTGCTGCCGCCACAGCCGGCTTAAGGCCATCGCCGCGCGCAGCTCCAGCGATCGGGCGCCCTGCCGGCGAGCAATCGCGATCGCCTTCAGGAAGCAGGCTTCGGCTTCGTCCCGGCCGCCGGCGCCCGCCCCCTCGCGGCTCGGCTGCAGCAGCGTCAGCTCCCCCTTGAGCCGATACAGCTCCGCCTCGTACACGCGCTCTTGCGTTCGGTCCACCATGGCCAGCGCCTCGGCCAGCGTCTTCAGCCCTGCCTCGGCTTGCCCCGCTTTTCCGTAGGCTTCGGCCAGCAGCGCCAGGAAATGCGGCCTCCAAAGTTCCGCCCCGGTGGCCCGATAGGCGCTCAAACCCTCTTGCATCCTTTCGATGCCTTCTGCTGTGCGTCCCTGCTCGGCCAGCGCCCAGCCCGAGAGGATGATTCCGTAAGCCAACCAGAACGGGAAGCCGTGCTCGGTCGCGAGGGCGAGGATGGCCTGCGCCAACTCGCGCGTCGGCTGCGCCTCGCGGCGGTGCAGATGAAGCTCGGCGGCAAAGATCAAGGCAGTGGCCGAGACAGGAGGGTGGGACAGGGTCTGAGCCAGAGCGAGCGCCGCCTGGCTGCGCGCCAGGGCTTGGTCCGGATAGCCGAGCAGCCACAGGTCCAAGGCTGCGAAGGCCAGCCCCGCCACGCCGGGCTCCGACCCATAAAAGACGGCAGGCGAGTAGTGCTGCCCAGGGTCATAAAGGGCTAAGACCTGCTCCAGTTGCGCTTGGGCGGGGACCAGCTCGCCGAGACTGAGCAAGCTGGTGCCCAACGCCCGATGGGCTTGTACGAGCAAGGCAGGGTCTTGCGCCTTTTGGGCCATCGTAAGGAGTTGCTCCCCCAACTCGCGTGCGGTCGGCAGTTCCCCACGGACTTGATAAAACGTGCGCAGCCCCACCAGGGCAGGGAAGAGCTGGATCGTTTCCCCGAGCTGTCGACACAGCATCAACGCCCGGGTATAAGTTGCCTCCACTTCCGGGGCAGCGTGCCCCTTGGTGGCCATCCAGGCCGGACCGAGGGTGATCAGGAGTGCGAGTTCCTGCCTGGCGCGCTCCGGCGCATCGGGCAGGGTCTCAAGCAGGGCCAGGGCCGTGGTGAGGTGGGTGACCGCTTCGGCATCGGCGGAGCGCTGCACCGCCTGGCGCCCGGCGCAGTGGAGGTATTGCACCGCCTTCGGCGCGTTGCCGCTGCGGCTGAAATGATGCGCCAGCTCGCTGCAGTGCTCCTCGAGCTGGGCGCTGAACAGGGCCTCAATCGCCTGGGCCGTGCGCTCATGCAGCGCACAGCGCCGCTCGCTCAGCAGCGAGCCGTAGCTCACCTCCTGGGTCAGCCCATGCTTGAAGCTGTACTCCACCTCCGGAAACGCCGGCTGCTCGTAGATGAATTCCCCGGCCTGCAGCTGCGCCAGCAGGCTTTTCAGCGCGTCTTCGGGCTGCTGGGCGACGCGCGCGAGCAGGCTCCAGGGAAATGCTTTGCCGATCACCGCCAGGGTCTGCAGCAGCGCTTTCTCGGCCGTCCCCAGCCGATCGATGCGGGCGGCCAGCACCCCCTGCACAGTGGTCGGGATGTGCAGGGCGGTCGGGATCCGCTCGATACGGTAATGCCCGTGCTCGCCGCGCAGCACCTGCTCCTCGATCAGCGTCTGCACCACTTCCTCGATGAAGAAGGGGTTGCCTTCGGTCTGTTCCAGGATCAGGTGCTCGAGCGGGGCGAGCCCGGCGGCGTCGCCCAGCAGGGCTCGCAGCAGTTCCTGGGCCTCGTCTTTTCCCAGGGGATCCAGCCGCAGCTGGGTGTAGTAGCTCCTGTGGCCCCAGTCGTGCCGGTACTCGGGCCGGTAATTGACCAGCAGCAGGATGCGGGCGTTGGCCACGCTCTCGCCGAGAAAGCCGAGGAAAGCCTCGGTCTCGCTGTCGAGCCACTGCAGATCCTCGACGATCAGCTCGAGCGGCTGGGCCATGCTCTCGCGCACCAGGAGCCGCTTGATCGCCTCGAAGGTGCGCTGCCGGCGGATCTGGGGGCTCATCTGCGCCAGCGTCGAGCCCGGCTCGGCGAGCCCCAGCAGCTGGAACAGATAGGGCAGGCTGCCCTCCAGCGCGCGGTCCAGGGTCAGCACCTTGCCGGTGAGCTTCTCCCGCCGCCGGCGCTCGTCGTCCTGCGCGGTGATCTGGCAGTAGTTCTTCAGCAGCTCGATCAGCGGCAGATACGGATAGGCCTTGCCGTGCGAGACCGAGAAGGTTTCCAGCACCAGGCAATCGGGCGGCGCGCGCAGCTTGAACTCGTGGCACAGCCGCGACTTGCCGACCCCCGGCTCGCCGACCACGCCGACGATCTGGCCGTGCCCGGCCTGCGCCAGCGCCCGTGCTTCGCGCAGTTCCTCGAGCTCGCGGGCACGGCCGACGAAGCGCGCCAGCCCGCGGCTGGCCGCCACCTGCAAGCGGGTGCGCAGCGGGCCAAGACCGAGCACTTCGAAGACGGCGAGCGGCTCGGGCAGCCCCTTGATCGGCGTCGCGCCGAGCGCCTTGACCGCGAAATAGCCCTCGGTCAGCTTGTGGGTATGTTCGCTCGCGACGATCGAGCCGGGCACCGCGATGCTCTCCATGCGCGAAGCGATGTGGATCGTGTGTCCCACCGGGTCGTAGTCGGTGTGCAAGTCGTCGGTGCGGATTGCGCGCACTACCACTTCGCCGGAGTTGACGCCGACGCGGATCTGCAGCGCTATCCCCTGGGCCAGGCGCACGCGGTCGGCGTAGCGGCGCATGTCCTCTTGCATGCGCAGCGCCGCATAGAGGGCCCGCTGCGCATGGTCTTCGTGCGCAATCGGCGCGCCGAACAGCGCCAGGATGCCATCGCCCATCGACTTGGCCACATAGCCTGCGTAGTGATGGACGGCGTCCATCATCAGCGCCAGCACCGGGTCGATCAGGCGGCGGGCGTCTTCGGGATCGAGGTCGTGGATCAGCGCGGTCGAGCCGGCCATGTCGGCGAACAGCGCGGTGACGGTTTTGCGTTCACCGTCCGGTGCGCCGCGGGCCTCCATGGCCGCCTGTGCCGCCAGGATGCGCTCGGCCAGGTAGGGGGGCGTGTAGTCGATGGGGGCGCTGGCCGCAAGCGCCGAGCCCAGCGCCGCGTTCGGGGCCGGTCCGCCGAGCGGCGCGCCGCATTCGCTGCAGAACTTGGCGCTCGCGCTCGCCTCGTGTCCGCAGGCCGGACAGGCACGCGGCAGCCCGGCGCCGCATTCCTCGCAGAACTTGGCGCCTGTCGGATTCTCGAACCCGCAGCTTGCGCAGCGCATAAGGCTTACCCCGCCTTCGGGGTTTCAAGGTGCAACAGTTCCTGAATTTTATCAGGGCAGGCAGCTCGCCGGGCTTGTCGCCCAGGGACTGCAGGCCGTCACCAGAATTATTTCTTTCTTGCCATCAATGTGGTCAAAATTCAACCAACGCCAATACCTTTCCTGTTCGAGGAGCGCGGCATCATCGATGGGAAGGGCATGGGCGCGCTGTATAGCCGGTTCCTGGCCGGCAGGCGCAGTGCGTTGCCCGAACGATGGCCGGGCGCTGCAGCGTGATCGGACAATGTCATCGGGGACGTGGCTGGACTCAACACCGAGGAGGTTTACGATGGCTACGAAGAACACAAAACGGCCGAGCGTGCGCAAGCCTATCGCGCTCGCCCTGCAAGGCGGCGGAATGCACGGAGCGTTCGCCTGGGGCGTGCTCGACCGATTGCTGGAGGACGGCCGGCTTGAAATTGAAGGCGTCAGCGCGACCAGCGCGGGTGCGATGAACGCCGCAGTGCTGGCCTACGGGCTGCTAAAGGGTGATTCCGAAAGCGCGCGCCAGGCGCTGCACGATTTCTGGCGCGCTATTTCACAATCGGCAGAGCGCTACAGCCCCTTCCGCCAGCTGCCATGGTTAAAAGGAGGCCACAGCTTCGGGTTGGACCACTCGCCCTTGTACCTGATGGCGGACGTGATCCTTCGCATCCTGTCGCCGTACCAATTCAATCCCCACAACATGAATCCGCTGCGCGAGATACTGCAGCAACAGGTCGATTTCGACGCGTTGCGCCAACATTGCCCGATCCAACTATATCTCTGTGCCACCAATGTCGAGACCAGCAAAATACGCATCTTTTCGGGCCAGGACATGTGTATCGATGCGGTACTTGCTTCGGCCTGCCTGCCAACCCTGTTCCAGGCGGTAGAGATCAACGGCGAACATTACTGGGACGGTGGCTATGTCGGCAACCCGGCCATTTTCCCGCTGATCTACCACTGCAGCACACACGATGTGGTGGTGGTCCATATCAACCCGATTGTGCGCCCCGGCGTACCGACCAGTCCGGCCGACATTCTCAACCGCGTCAACGAAGTGAGCTTCAATTCGTCACTCATGCGTGAGATGCGTGCGATCGCCTTCGTCACCGAACTGATCCAGAAAGGCAAGCTCGATCGTGGCGAGATGAAGGAGGTGTTGATCCACTCGATCCGGTCCGACCAGACCATGGCCGCGCTCGGTGTATCGAGCAAGTACAACGCCGACTGGGACTTCCTCTGCTCCTTGCGTGACAAGGGACGGATTGAGGCCGAGGCGTGGCTCGAGGAAAACTACCACCACATCGGCCAGCGCTCAAGCATCGACATCGGTAGGGAATTTCTTTAACTAGAAAACGGTGATTGGATGGGTCCGAATGTGCCGTTTGCCGGTCGTGCAGTCGGATGCAGCGCTTTTTTAAAATTCAAATACCTGGCCATGTTCAAGCATTCCTGGCTGATAGGCCTTCAAGGCTGCGGCGACTTCCAATGCGGTTAGCGCCCTATCGCCTGGCTTCATATGGGTGATGAAGATTTCCACAGGAACGCGCAGCTTGCTGATCTCCTCGGCCAGCAAGGCGGGGCACAGGTGCTTGGAGGCCATGGCGATCGCGTAGTCGCGGTTGCAAAATGCGGTCTCGATGATCAGATAACGCAGGTTGCTGATGCCGTTGACAGTTTTCCACAGGGCATCGTTGGGACCGGTATCACCGGTAAACACCAGGCTCGCGGCACCACTGTCCAGACAGTAGCCGACGGCCGGCACCAGGTGATTGGCGGAGAGTGCGGTGATTTTGCGTCCGGCCAGCGACACGGTCTCGCCTCGGCTGATCTCGCGATACTGCAGATAGGGCGCCTCAGGCCGCGGCAGCATGGTGAAGTCAGGCCAGATGCAATTGTTGAAAACGTGGACACGCAAGGCATCGAGCGTCTCCCTGGTGGCGTACACCGTCAATGGTGTGTTACGCCTATAGCCGACCGTATCGACCAGAAAAGGAATGCTGCAAATATGGTCCAGGTGCGAGTGGGTGACGAAGACGTGGTCAATGCGCACCATTTCGTCCAAGGCAAGATCACCGACGCCAGTACCGGCATCGATCAGCACGTCGTCGTCGAGCAGCATGGCGGTTGTGCGCAGGTTCGCGCCGATTCCGCCGCTACACCCCAGAATTCTCAGCTTCATACGGATAAACAGATAAACGTATACGCCCGGATAGGAAATCCAGCTGCCTGAGTGCAAGTATCGTAGCCGTTGGCCCAGCCGGCAAGCGCCGATTCCCGTTTGCGAAACCTGGTTTGTGCGAGAGACAGTGGCCTGAATAGGGTGTCTCAGGCTCCAGGTGTTGAGTTGCAATAGATTGTTCCGATTGAGTCGGGAGGCTGGGAGGTCCGCATGATCAGGCCAACCTCGCCACGCCCAACGGGTGCGAGCGGCAACAGCAGGGCGCCCCAACTCCGGGCCGGCTCTGCGTTGCAGGCTAGAATCGTTTTCGTTTCCAGACGTATCCCTGCGGCACGTTTGCTCCCTCCTCACTGCGGCCCTTTTTAATTCCCTCATGAGTCTCAAGAAGCTAGGTCGATACGATCTCATCCGCGTGCTCGGCAAGGGTGCCATGGGGCTGGTATACGAGGGGCGTGATCCCAATCTGGACCGCCGGGTGGCGATCAAGACCATCAAGGTTGAAGACCTGTCGGAAGAGGAAGCCGCTGAATATGAGGTGCGCTTTCGCACGGAAGCGCGCTCGGCCGCGCGCCTGCAGCACCCCAACATTGTCAGCGTGTACGACTCCGATCGCGATGGCGACATGGCCTATCTGGTCATGGAATTCATCCACGGCGATGACCTCAAGCACCACCTGGACAAAGGCAAGCTCTATACGCTGGCGCAGACCCTGGGCATCATGGGCGACCTGCTGTCGGCGCTCGACTATGCGCACCGGCAGGGCGTCGTTCACCGCGACATCAAGCCCGCCAACCTGCTGATCCAGGGCAATGGGCGCGTCAAGCTCACCGATTTTGGTGTGGCCCGCATCCAGGATTCGAGCGAAGCCACGCGCACGCAGGGCACCATGGTGGGCACGCTCAAGTACATGTCGCCAGAGCAGGTCCAGGGCCGGCCGGTTGACGCCCGGGCTGACCTGTTCGCCGCCGGCATCGTGCTGTACCAGCTGCTCACGGGCAAGCGGCCATTTGACGCCGATACCGACTTCGCCATCATTCAGCAGATCGTGGGTCACACCGCTGCGGCGCCGACCTCCTTCAACCCGAGATTGCCCGCCGCCATCGACGCGGTGGTGGCCCGGGCTTTGGCCAAATTACCGAGCCAGCGTTTTGCGACGGCGCGGGAATTCAATGCCGCCCTGCAGGCGGCCACCCGCGAAGCGGCTGACCCGGCGGTGGTTCCGCCTGCCAGCCCGGCCAGCTCCGCAAGCAGTTCCACCTGGACGGGCACCCTGCATCCGGGTGAAGCCCTGGTCGGCCTGCAGTCGGGCACCAGTACCGATATCCCCATCGTGACGCAGGAGCTGGAGTTGATCTACTGGAAAGAGATCAAGGACTCCACCGATGCCGAAGATATCCGGGGCTTTCTCGCCAAGTTTCCCGAAGGCATCTACGCCAGCCTGGCACGTCGCCGCCTGAGAAAACTCGGCGAGCTGGCCGGTGAGGATTCGGATATCGGTTTGGATGCCGGTCTGCGGTCGGATGTGGGCACGCCGGTCATGCCGCTTTCTCCTTCTGCCACCCAGATGGACAAGACCGTGCCCGAGTTCAGAGACCGGTCTTCTGGCACGGCTGATACCGCCCCGAGCCCTGCCGACATGCACGCCAGGGAGCCTGGACAGGCTGCCGTGCAAACTGCGCGGCCGCCACCCGTGCAAGGTGACGACACGGTGCCTGCACGGGCCGCAAAAGTTGCGCCCGCCGCGCCGGCATCCCGGCGCCTGACCTGGGCCATTGTTGGCATGACGGGCATCGTGGTGCTTGCGGCCGGCATCGGCTTCAAATTGGCGTCGGGCCCGGCTGCGCGGCCTGCAGTGCAGTCTGCCGCACCGGCCAATACCGGTGTTCCGGTTGCGGCAACGCCGGCAGCACCAGCACCCATGGTGCAAGCCGTAGCCGCCCAGCCCGATGCGCCCGCTGCGGTAGAAGCAGCCCCGGCGGTGGTTAAAACACGGTCGAATGACAAAGGCAGGCCGGCCCAACAGGCTCAGGCCAAAACCGAAGGGGCGGCGACCGCCCCCCCGCTGACGCGCGATGCAGCCACCGCTCCCGACCCGGCGGCACCTGCCCACCCACGGCAATTCTGTGAAGGCCGCAACCTGGTGACTTTTGAGATCTGCATCGCGGTGCAGTGCGCCAGGCCGCTATTTGCCAGCCATCCGGTCTGTGTGGAGCGGCGGGCCCTCGAGCAGCGAAAGCGGGAGTCCGAGCAATCGCTCCGGTAGTCCGTCCCCAGCTCCCGCATGCTACAAAAACAGTAGCTGCATGTGTTCATTGATAAAGTTGGGTTGAAGCGATTTTTCCTTCAAAGTCAGCCGTGCCAGTCCTGAGGCCGGGGCTGCGCCGCTTGCGCGCGCTCCTGCGCCATCTGTTCTTCCAGCTGCAGCCGCCCCTGCGTGGCCACGGCGATGAGCTTGGTGCGGTCCTTGCGGTGCGGGTACATCTGCTCAAACAATTCGAGGTTGTGCTGGCGAAAGCGCATGGCGGTTTGGCGGGCTTCGTGCGGCGGCTGGCCCAGCAGCTCGAGTACGGTGCGGGCGCTGCGCAGGCTGGACTCAAACACCTCGCGCTCGATGCGCATCACGCCGCGGTCGCGCAGGGCATTCCAGTGCGTCACGTCGCGCGCGCGGGCCACGATCTCCAGATGCGGAAAGTGCTCTTTCACCAGGTCCACGATCTTCAGCGACTGCTCCATGCTGTCCACCGATAGCACCAGGATTTTGGCGCTGGCGGCACCGGCCGTGCGCAGCAGGTCCAGCCGTGTGGCATCGCCGTAAAACACCCGGAGGCCGAAGGCGCGCACGGTTTCCACCATGTCGGCGTCGTGCTCCAGCACCGTGGCTGGAATGCCTTGCGCCAGCAGCATGCGGCCGACGATCTGACCGTAGCGGCCAAAACCGGCAATGATGATGGGCGCGGCCTGCTGCTCGGAGATTTCTTCGAGCTGGGGCGTGTTGCAATTGGCATAACGCGGCAGCAGCAGCTTGTCGATGGCCACCAGCAGGAGCGGGCTGACCAGCATCGACAGCGCCACCGCACCGATCAGCAGCGAAGCGGTTTCGGGTGCAAACACCCGCGCACCGGCAGCGGCCTGAAACACCACAAAGGCAAATTCGCCGCCTTGCGCCAGCAGCAGGGCAAACACCGGGCGCTCCTGGTAGGGCAGCTTCATAAGGGTGGCCAGGCCGTAGATCAGCATCAGCTTCAGGCCCAGGAAACCCAGCAAGATGACGGCCATCAGGCCCGGCGACTTCATCAGCACGCCAAAGTCAATGCTCATGCCCACGGCGATGAAAAACAGGCCCAGCAGCAGGCCCTTAAAGGGCTGAATATCGGTTTCCAGCTCGCGCCGGTACTCGCTTTCGGCCAGCAGCACGCCCGCCAAAAAAGCGCCCAGCGCCATCGACAGGCCCACCAGCTGCATCAACGCGGCAATGCCGACGACCAGCAGCAGCGATGCGGCGGTGAAGATTTCTGGCGTGCCGCTGTTGGCAATCCAGCGCAGCAGCGGGCGCAGCAGCAAGCGGCCGCCGAGAATGATGCCGCCGATGACTGCTATGATTTTAAGAGCTTCAATCGCTTTGTGGGATTGGGCTACGGCTTCGTTTTCGCCGGCCACCGCACCCAGCAACGGCAGCAGCGCCAGAATCGGAATGGCCGCCACGTCCTGAAACAGCAGAATAGAAAACCCGGCCTGTCCGCTGGACGTGGGCATCAGGTTGCGCTCGCCCATGGTTTGCAAGGCGATGGCGGTGGACGACAGCGCCAGGCCCAGGCCGGCCACCAGCGCGATCTGCCAGCTCACGCCAAACGCCATGGCCGCGCCGGTCAGCAGGGCGGCGCAGCCCAGCACCTGGGCGCTGCCCCAGCCAAAGATGGGCCGGCGCAAATTCCACAGCCGCTTGGGCTCCAGCTCCAGGCCGACGAGGAACAGCATCAACACCACGCCGAATTCGGCAAAGTGAAGAATGTCCTGCACATTGGTGACCAGGCCCATGCCCCAAGGGCCGATGGCAATGCCCGCGGCCAGGTAGCCAATGATGGAGCCCAGGCCGAATTTCTTGGCGAGCGGTACGGCGACAACGGCAGCTGCCAGGTAGATGAAGCTGTTGGTGAGCCAGGCGGGGGCGTGTTCCATTAGCGGGTGATTCCTGCGTTTGTCGTTGTACCTGCGTCCTTGCTTTCCGGGTCCGCTTCGATGCTGGCCTCGTCCCTGGGCAAGCGGTCTTTCGTGGGCACTGCGCAGGCGGGGTATTGTTCGAGGTCCTCGAGCTCGGGCCAGTCGGGGTAGCTTTGCAAACGCTGGCTGAAGATGGCCAGGTGCTGGTCGACGGCCTCCGCGCTGACCCGGTGCGCACCGTGCAGCACCATGGGCGGCAAAAACCGCATGCCGCACAAAATGGCGCTTTGCTCATAGGGCGGCAGGAAAGCATCGAAAAAATAGCGGTTGTAGCCTTGGGGATGGTAGGAAGTCTCAGGCCCGCCGGTGGTCGCCACCAGCCATAAATCCTTGCCTTCAAGGGCGTGTCCGCCTTGGCCATAGGCCCAGCCATACGTCAATACGTCGTCCAGCCAGAGCTTTTGCAGGGCGGGCATCGAGTACCACTGGATGGGGTGCAGCAGCACCACCAGCCGGGCCTGCGCCAGCGCGGCCTGCTCCCTGGCGACGTCAATGGCGTAGTCGGGGTAACTTGAATACAGGTCTTGCACCTGCACGCGCGGCAGCGCCTTGGCGGCCTCCATCAGGGGGCGATTCACCCGGGATTCACGCCACGCCGGATGAGCCGCGATGACGTAGATGTCGGTATTCGCAGCCTGATGGCCGGCGCTGTCCGCCATGTGAGGGTTTGTGAGAACGGTGTCCATGCCGTTACCATAGCGGAAAAGCAAGCATGGAACTTGCACCCGTATAAGTTCTTCAGCACCAGAGGAGAGTTGTATGCCCGTGGTCGTGATTGCCAATCCAAAGGGGGGCGTCGGCAAGTCGACGTTGGCCACCAACATTGCCGGCTACCATGCGTCGCAGGGCCATGCGGTGATGCTCGGGGACGCCGACCGGCAACAGTCCTCGCGGCTGTGGCTGGGTTTGCGCCCGCCCGCTGCGCGCCCCGTCGCGACCTGGGACCTGAATGCAGACCTGATCGCCAGACCGCCGCGGGGAACCACCCATGTGGTGCTGGACACACCGGCCGGCCTTAACGGCTGGCGTTTCAACGACATCGTCAAGCTGGCCGACAAGGTCATCGTGCCGCTGCAGCCCAGCGTGTTTGATATTTTCGCCACGCGCGCCTTTCTGGACGAGCTGGCCGAGCACCGCCATGCCGGCAAGATGCAGGTGGGCGTCATCGGCATGCGGGTGGACGCCCGCACGATTGCCGCCGACAAGCTGCGCGACTTTGTGGAAGGCCTGGGGCTGCCGGTGCTGGGTTATCTGCGGGACACGCAAAACTACATCCATCTGGCCGCCCGGGGGCTGAGCCTGTTTGACGTGGCGCCCAGCCGCGTCGACAAGGACCTGGAGCAGTGGCAGGGCGTCTGCCGCTGGCTGGACGAGTAGGCGGGCAGGCGGGGAGGGGGCTTGTCGCTGATCCGACAAGCACGGTCCCCTGCAGCCGCTAAAGTCGGGCCATGAAGACCTTTCAAACCCTGTCCGAACTGGCGGCCTGTACCGGCCAGGAAGTCGCTGTCAGCGAGTGGCTCACCATCACGCAGCAGCAGGTCAACCTGTTTGCCGAGGCCACGGGCGACCACCAGTGGATCCACGTTGACCCCGAAAAGGCTGCGGCCGGCCCCTTCGGCGGACCCATCGCGCATGGGTTCCTGACGCTATCGCTGCTGCCGCGGTTTTTTGAGTCATCGTTCGAGGTCATTGGCTCGCGCATGGGCGTGAATTACGGCCTGAACAAGGTTCGTTTCACGGCTCCGGTGCCCGTGGGCAGCCGCCTGCGTGCCCGCATGAAGCTGCTGGCGGCCGAGCCGATCGACAACGCCGGCATGCAGATGACCTGGGAGGTGACGGTGGAACGGGAAGGCTCGGACAAGCCGGTGTGCGTGGCCGAATCGCTGGTGCGGCGCTACCCCTGAAGGGTGGCGGCTGGGGGTGCGCCTCAAAAGCGTCTCAATTCACAAGCAAAAGCCGCTCAATTCAAAGCCGGTCAGTTGCGGGCCAACTCGCCTTGTCCGCCGGAAGCAGGACTCTGTGCCCCGGCAAACCCGTTTTGCCGCCACGCCTCAAACACCGTGACCGCCACGGTGTTGGACAGGTTGAGGCTGCGCTGGCCGGGCCGCATGGGAACCTTCAGGCGCTGTGCCAGCGGAAAGGATTCCCGTACTTCGGGCGCCAGGCCCCGGGTTTCAGCGCCAAACACCAGCCAGTCGCCCGGCAGGAAACGCATGTCGTACACGCTGCCGGCGCCTTGCGTCGTCAGGGCGAAGAGCCGTGAGGCGGGTGGTTGCTCGCTATCCAGCAGCGCCTGCCAGCTCGCATGGCGCAGCACCTGGGCGTACTCGTGGTAGTCCAGCCCGGCGCGCCGCATGTGCTTGTCGTCCATCGAAAAGCCGAGCGGCTCCACCAGGTGAAGACGGCAGCCGGTATTGGCCACCAGGCGAATCACATTGCCGGTATTGGGCGGGATTTCGGGCTCGACGAGAACAATATTGAACATGGCTCGATTGTCGTTGCTAGCCGGGTACGACATGCAGTGAGCCAACGTGGGGGCCGAGGTTTTTCCGCAGGGCCGCCCCCAGGAAAAATGCGCCCCTCGGGGGCAGAGAGCTACACGCAGCGAGTGAACGTGGGGGCTCTTAATCCCAGCAGGGGCCGCGGGACTGGCTTTGCCAGACCGCAGGCGCAGCGGCCCCCTCGGGGGGCAGAGAGCTACACGCAGTGAGCGAACGTGGGGGCCATTACTCCGTGCGTGCCAACACCACCGCGGTGATGTGGGCGGCGCCAGCTTTGCGCAAGGCGCGGGCCGCGGTGAAGAGCGAGGCGCCGCTGGTCATCACGTCATCCACCAGCACCACGCGCCGGCCTTCCAGCTCGCCCACGCGCAGCGGATCGACCAGAAAGGCGCCCTCGACATTCGCCAGCCGCGCCTCGCGCTTCAATTCGCTTTGCGGACGCGTGTGTTTGACGCGCAGCAGCAAGCGCGCGTCGGCCCGGCCGATGGTCCGCGATTGCCGGGCCAGAGCGCTGGCCAGCTCCCAGGCCTGGTTGAACCCGCGCGTCTGCAGCCGCGTTGTCGACAGCGGAACCGGAACAATCCAGTCGCTGGCCTGCAGGTCGCCCAATGCCTGCAGCACGCCGGGCGTCTGGAGCAGCATGTGCGCAAAGAAGGCAGCCCAGCCGGGCTGCTCGCCAAATTTGTAGCCGGCAATCAGTGTCGACCAGGGGTAGGCGTAAGGCACCGCGGCCAGCGCCCGATCGAGCGGGGGGCGCTGGCGCACGCAGCTGCCACACAGGCCGGGACCACTTCTCAGGCCCATGGACAGGTCGGCTGGCAGTGCCAGCGCGCAACTGGCACAGCGATGCTGCAACGGCGCAAAACGCGCCAGGCAGGGCTGGCACACCTGGCGTGCCGGCCAGCTGCGGCAGACCGCGCACCGGCTGACCAGGCCGGGCAACGGTGGCAGCGATAAACGGGGAAATAAACGGGAGGCAGGCGGGCGTGTGTACACCGTGTCAATATACTCGCGTACCTTTCTGCGCACTGCATCATCTCACCAATGACCACCACCCAGCGACCGCCCACACTCGATCCGCTTGCCGTCAGCCGCTGGCAGCGCACGGCGCCGCTGGCCTCGCCGTGGCTGCATGAGGAGGTGGCCCGCCGCATGCAGGACAGGCTGCAGTGGATCAAGCTGCAGCCCGAGGCCTGGGCGCATTGGGGCGCTTTGCGCGGCGGCCTGCAGGCCCACGCCCAGCTGGCAAAAACCTATCCGGGTTCAATCTGTTATGTGGCGGAAGCCAGCATGGATCGGTCGCAAGTAGCTATGAAAAAGATAGCGTCACCATGGTGGAACCCGAAGCAATGGGGCGCCGCCCGCCCGCGCTTTGAAACGCCACCACCGGCCAGCGTGGATATGTTGTGGGCCAATATGGCGCTGCATGAGGCGGCCGACCCGCAAGCCCTGTTGGCCCAGTGGCACCAGGCTTTGAAAGTCAGCGGTTTTTTGATGTTTTCCTGCCTCGGGCCCGACACCGCACGGGAGTTGCGCGAGGTCTACACACAGCTGGGCTGGCCGCCCGCAGGACATGACTTGACCGACATGCACGATTGGGGCGACATGCTGGTGCAAACCGGTTTTGCCGAACCGGTGATGGATATGGAGCGCATTACCCTGACCTATGAGACCCCGGCGCGTCTCTTGCAGGAGTTGGCCGAACTGGGTCGCAACTTCCATCCTGCCCGCTTTCCGGCCTTGCGCGGGCGGGCCTGGAAAGCGCGCCTGGAGCAGGCGCTGGCGCGGCACCTGGTCCGCAGCGAAGATGGCCGGCTGTCGCTCACGTTCGAAGTCATTTATGGTCACGCGCTGAAGGCGCCACCCAAAATCAAGGTCAGCGCGCTCAGTGCGGTGTCGGTGGAAGACATGCGCAACATCCTGCACGGGCAGCGGCTGCATTCCTGAGCTGCGGCGTGACGCCTTGCGGTCGGCGGTAGTCCGGCGGCGGGATTTTTCATTGATTTCCATGGAAGTTGGCGGTGACGCCCGATACCGTTCAGCCCTTGTCAGACGCCGTTCCGGCCGGGCCCGTCAAAGTCCCGTCTTCCCCGTGGGCCGGCCCTTCAACAAGCGTGGGGCGAGCGGTTTTGCCGGAGTAACAGGGGGTTAAACCCGGCTACAATCCAAACTGAATTTTGGGTATGTTCCCGAGCCTCATGCGGCCAATGCGGCGTATTGGTTGCAGTTTTTTGGGGGTTGCCACGTGCTGCAGCCAACACCAGCGTTTCGTTTCGCCACCTTGCCCGCGCAGGGCAGTCACGGCCAGGAGGCCGTGCAGTGGCTTCTCAAGCGTCACTGTTCCGTCACGCCGGCTCAACTCGGATGGCTTTATGTGTCGCTGTGCGTGGTATCGCTGGGTATCGCAGCATTTTTCTGGGCACAGGGCGCCACGCTGGTCATGCCCTTCGCGTGGCTGGAGTTGTTGGCGGTGGGGGCGGCCTTTCTGGCGTATGCGCGCCATGCGACCGACGGTGAAAAAATCGTCCTGCAGGGTGAGCGCTTGGTGGTTGAACTGGAAACGGCAGGGCGTACGCAACGGGCCGAGTTCAATCGTGAGTGGGTTCGGGTCGAGCCCAAGGATGGAGATGGTTCGCTGATCGAGGTATCCGGGCAGGGGCGGTCGGTGCGGGTGGGGCGGCATGTGCGGCCTGAGTTGCGCCCAGCGCTGGCTCGCGAGATACGCTGCGCGCTGCGAACCTGTTGAGCATGTGCATGTGCATGTGCATGTGTGTGTGCTGAAAGTCTGGGTCAGTTCAGTTGCGGCAGGGTGACCTGCCGCTAACTTTATAATCAGCCGGTTAATTTGGTCGGATAGTTCGGTGAGTAATGGAAGCAATAAAAGTGATCACGATGAACGTAAGCAACACCATGAGCAAAATGACACGGCTTGGCATGCAGCATGCGGGCGCAATTCTGGCCTCTGCGGCTGCATGGGTCGGCACCGCCGCCCACGCCGTCAATGACCTGCCCGGTGGTCCGGCTGTCAACCAGCTCAACTTGCATCCTGCAGTCACCAAAATCGCCGAAGAGCAGAACTGGCTGCACTGGTTCATGATGATCATCTGTCTCGTGATTTTTGTCGCGGTGTTCGGTGTGATGTTCTATTCCATCTGGAAGCACCGCAAATCGGTGGGCCACAAGGCGTCCAATTTCCATGAGTCCACCGCGGTTGAAATCGCCTGGACCATCGTGCCTTTCGTCATCGTGATCGCCATGGCCTTGCCAGCCACCAAAGTGCTGGTCGCCCAGAAAGACACGACCAGCGCCGACGTCACCATCAAGGCCACGGGCATCCAGTGGAAGTGGGGTTACGACTACATCAAGGGCGAGGGCGAGGGCATCGGTTTTGTTTCCACGCTCGACAACACGCACCGCGAAATGTCGGACCGGGGTGGCCCGAAAGCCGGTGAAGCGCCCGACAACTACCTGCTCAAGGTGGACAACCCGCTGGTCGTGCCGGTCAACAAGAAAATCCGCATCATCACCACGGCCAGTGACGTGATTCATGCCTTCATGGTGCCCGCATTCGGCATCAAGCAGGATGCGATTCCCGGCTTTGTGCGCGACACCTGGTTTCGTGCCGAAAAAATCGGTGACTACTATGGTCAGTGCGCCGAGTTGTGCGGCAAAGAGCACGCCTACATGCCCATCCACGTGAAAGTGGTGTCCGCCCAGGACTACACCGCCTGGGTGGCGGTCAAGGCAAAGGAAGCGGCAGCCAAGGCGGATGATCCGACCAAGGTCTGGACGCTGGTGGACCTCAAGGCCCGCGGCGAAAAGGTGTATGCGGCCAACTGCGCAGCCTGCCACCAGGCCAACGGCAAGGGCGCAGGCCCGATCAAGCCGCTGGACGGCTCTGCCATTGTGCTGGATGCGGACCACAACAAGCAGATCCAGGTAGTGCTGAACGGCGCCGCCAGCGGTGCGATGCCGTCGTGGAAGGCGCTCAGCGATACCGACCTGGCTGCGGTGATCACTTACACCAAGAACAACTGGTCCAACCAGACCGGCCGTTTGGTACAGCCTGCGCAGCTTCAAGCCGCACGCAAGTAAGGCGGGCAATTCGCCCCGCCCGATATCCCGATACCGCAAGACCATTTCGTCAGCCGTAAAGACAAAAGCTACAGGCACAAGCCACCAAAGGAAGCCAAGATGAGTGCAGTTCTAGACCATCACGACCACGCGCATGATGACCACGACCACCATGCCCCGACGGGCTGGCGTCGCTGGGTATTCGCGACCAACCACAAGGACATTGGCACGCTGTACCTGCTGTTCAGCTTTTTCATGCTGATGTTCGGTGGCGTGCTGGCCCTGTTGATTCGCGCTGAACTGTTCCAGCCCGGCCTGCAGCTGGTGAACCCTGAGCTGTTCAACCAGCTCACCACCATGCACGGCCTGATCATGGTGTTCGGCGCCATCATGCCGGCCTTCGTGGGCTTCGCGAACTGGATGATTCCGCTGCAAATCGGTGCGGCCGACATGGCATTTGCCCGCATGAACAATTTCAGCTTCTGGCTGATGATTCCTGCCGGCCTGATGCTGGCCACCTCGTTCTTCATGCCGGGCGGTGCTCCCGCTGCTGGCTGGACGCTCTACGCGCCGCTGACGCTGCAGATGGGCCCGTCCATGGACGCCGGTATTTTTGCGATGCACATTCTGGGCGCTTCGTCCATCATGGGCTCGATCAACATCATCGTGACCATTTTGAACATGCGCGCACCCGGCATGACCTTGATGAAGATGCCGATGTTCTGCTGGACCTGGCTGATCACCGCCTACCTGCTGATCGCCGTGATGCCTGTGCTGGCCGGCGCCATCACCATGACGCTGACGGATCGCCACTTTGGCACCAGCTTCTTCAACCCCGCCGGCGGCGGTGACCCGGTGATGTACCAGCATATCTTCTGGTTCTTCGGCCACCCCGAGGTCTACATCATGATCTTGCCGGCTTTCGGCATCATCAGCCAGATCATTCCCGCGTTCTCGCGCAAGCGCCTGTTCGGCTACGCGTCGATGGTGTATGCCACCGGCTCCATCGCGATCCTGAGTTTTGTCGTGTGGGCGCACCACATGTTCACCACCGGCATGCCTGTGACCGGCCAGCTGTTCTTCATGTACTCGACCATGCTGATCGCGGTGCCCACCGGCGTGAAGGTGTTCAACTGGATCGCCACCATGTGGAAGGGCTCGATGACGTTCGAGACGCCCATGCTGTTTGCCGTGGGTTTCATCTTCGTGTTCACCATCGGTGGCCTGACAGGTGTGATTTTGTCGGTCGCACCGATTGACACCCAGTTGCAGGACACGTATTACGTGGTGGCCCACTTCCACTACGTGCTGGTGGCAGGCTCGCTGTATGCCCTGTTTGCCGGTTACTACTACTGGTCACCCAAGTGGACTGGTGTGATGTACAACGAAACCCGTGGCAAGATTCACTTCTGGTGGTCGCTGATTTCCTTCAACGTGACGTTCTTCCCGATGCACTTCCTGGGTCTGGCTGGCATGCCGCGCCGCTATGCCGACTACCCGATGCAGTTTGCCGACTTCAACGCGATTGCCTCTGTCGGTGCCTTCTTCTTCGGTGTGGCACAGGTGTACTTCTTCCTGTTCATTGTGGTGCCCACGATGCGCGGCCAGGGTGCCCCCGCCAGGCAGAACCCCTGGGTTGACGAAGGTGGCAAGGGCGCTGAAGGTCTGGAGTGGGAAGTCCCGTCGCCAGCACCTTTTCACACCTTTGAAACCCCTCCCAAGCTGGATGCCACGGCAACCCGCGTGATTGGTTGAACCACCCGATAACCCGATAGCGCACGATGACACCTGACCAAAAGAAAAGCAATTTGCGGCTGGCACTGATCCTGGCTTCGGTTGCGCTCGTCTTTTTTGCGGGTTTCATGGCCAAAATGATTTTTCTCGGCCACTGAGCCAGTCAACGCTAGTCAACAGGCACAACTTTGATGCGGCTCAAGAGCGAGAATTTCAAGATGGTGGGCAAGCTGGGCGTTATCGTGCTCGGCATGTTCGCTTTCGGCTATGCGCTGGTGCCCATCTACAAGGCCATTTGCGAGATGACCGGCATCAATGTGCTGGCCCTGTCTGACCGGCAAATTCCCGGTGCCACATCGCAGCTGCCGGCCAACACGCAGGTGGACCGCACCCGGACCATCACGGTGGAGTTTGATGCCAACTCGCGTGGCCCCTGGCATTTCAAGCCGGCCCAGAACACGCTGCAGGTGCACCCTGGTGAATTGACCACGGTGATGTACGAGTTTCAGAATGTGCAGGACCGCACCATGTCGGCCCAGGCCATTCCCAGCTATGCCCCGGCCCAGGCGGCCGCTCATTTCAACAAGCTGGAGTGTTTCTGCTTTAGCCAGTACACGCTGGCGCCCGGCGAGAAGAAGCAGTGGCCTGTGGCTTTCGTGATCGATCCCAAGTTGTCCAGGGACGTCAGCACCATCACGCTGTCGTACACCTTTTTCGAAGTAGGCGGCAAGACGCCCGCTGCGCCCGCTACCTCCGGCGCAGCCACGGCTGCGGCGGTACCCGGCGTGCGGGCTGGTGCATGAGCATGGCCGCCGGTTCTTCGAAAAAATCCATCTGGCGCACGGCCAAAGCGGTCGCGTGGTCTTTTGTGGGCTTGCGGGCGCGCGGTGACTATGAAGAGGACATCAAGAATTTGAGCCCTGTCCACATCATTGTGGTGGGCCTGGTGGGTGTTTTTGTATTTGTGGCGGCCTTGGTGCTGCTGGTGAACTGGGTGGTTGCGCGCTAGGGCCTTGGCGCGCAGCAAGCCTTCACGGTTTTGAATCAGAAAATTATTGGAAATTCGAGAGAACAGGAGTCGAGCGATGTCATCAGCAACCCATGCGGGAACCCCCCACTACTTTGTGCCCAGCCCTTCCCGGCATCCGGTAATGGCGTCCATTGGCCTGTTTTTTGTGATCCTTGGCGCCAGCCAGTGGGTCAATGGCGCAGGTTGGGGCGCCTGGTCGGTAGCCTTCGGCCTGGTGTGGTGGCTTGGCACCCTTTTCCAGTGGTTCCGTGACGCCATTGCCGAAAGTGAAAGCGGTCTGTACGGCCGCAAGATCGACCTGTCATTCCGCTGGAGCATGAGCTGGTTCATTTTTTCCGAAGTGATGTTCTTCGGTGCCTTCTTCACGGCGCTCTGGTGGGCCCGCGCGCATTCCGTGCCGGCCCTCGGCAGCCTGGACAACGCGCTGCTGTGGCCTGACTTCAAGGCTGTCTGGCCCAGCATTGCAGCCGGCGCCACCGCTTCGCCTGCCGACATCATCGAGCCGTTCACCACCATGACGCCGTTCTGGTTGCCCACCATCAACACCGCGCTGCTGCTGAGCTCGGGTGTGACGCTGACCATTGCCCACCACGCCCTGCGTGACAACCTTCGCGGCCGGACCATTGCCTTCATGTGGATGACCGTACTGCTGGGTATCGTGTTCCTGTGTGTCCAGGGCTACGAGTACGCGCACGCCTATTCCGAGTTGAACCTCAAACTCACATCGGGCGTGTATGGCTCCACCTTTTACATGCTGACCGGTTTTCACGGCTTTCACGTGTTTGTCGGCATGCTGATGCTGCTGTTCATCACCCTGCGCCTGCAAAAAGGCCATTTCACCCCCGAGAAGCATTTCGGCTTCGAAGGCGCCGCCTGGTACTGGCACTTTGTGGACGTGGTCTGGCTGGGCCTCTACATCCTCGTTTACTGGCTGTAAGGCGCCACTTTCAGAGGGTGGTGTGCGGGCCCTTCGGGGGCCGCACGGAACGTGAAGTACGTGACGTCCTCTGGCCGGCTGCGGAAGGTGCGGTAGATGCGACAATCACAACCAAGTAAAAACAAAGGCCGCTGAATGCGGCCTTTGTTTTTGAGCGCCAAGTTTTATTTGCCGACCGGTATGCCGGTAGGTTGTATGTAGCCCAGTTTCCACGCGATCAGAATGCACACAAACAGCAAGACCGAAAACCCGACACGGAACGCCAGGGCGCGCGCCATGTTGCTGGTTTTGCGCTTGCCGTCGGTGCCGTCCTTGAGCATGAAAAAGAGCGCGGAGCCAAGGCTGGCGATGATGGCGATAAATGCCAGTGCAACAAGATAAGTCATGACCCGGATTATCTGCCCATGACTTCCGCTTTGCACTCGCCCCGCTTCTGGCTGCTCACGCTGGCGGCGCTGCTGGCGGCGGGGGTGACCTTTTCCCTGGGCCAGTGGCAGTTGCGCCGCGCTGCCCAGAAAGAAGCGCTCCACGCGTCCATTGAAGCAAAAAACAGCCTGCCCCCCCTGGATAACCGGGCATTTGGTGCTGCTAAAGAGATAGCCAATGAAATGCACCGGCGGGTATCGATTCAAGGGACGTGGCTGCCTGCGCATACGATTTACCTGGACAACCGTCCCATGGGTGGCAAAACCGGCTTCTGGGTGCTGACGCCGCTGGCATTGCAAGGCAGCAGCCAGGTGGTGCTGGTGCAGCGTGGCTGGGTGCCGCGCGATTTCACCCGCCGCACGCGGCTGCCGGAAGTCTCGACGCCGGCGGGACTGGTGACCGTGGAGGGCCGCATTGCCCCGCCACCGTCCAAGCTTTACGAGTTCAAGGGCGAGGATGTGGGCCGCATCCGGCAAAATCTGGATCTGGATGCTTTTCGCGCTGAAACCGGTCTGCCGCTGCCCGGTGTCGCGTTGCTGCAGACCGGTGTACCCAGTGAGGGTTTGCTGCGCGAATGGGCGGCACCCAACCTGGGGGTGGAAAAACACTACGGCTACGCTTTCCAGTGGTTTGCGCTGTGCGGGCTGGTGGTCATCCTTTATGTCTGGTTTCAAGTGATTCATCCCTTACGCGCCCAACGCCGCGCCCAACTGCCGTGACAAACGCCGTGACAAACGACAAATCCGAATATTCCTCACCACACGCCGCCACCCCTGCGGCGTCCGCAGCGCAAGACCAGCCGCTGGGCCTGACGGTGCACGCGATGCCGATGCTGGACGCATCGCACGCGCGGGCCCCCGGTACCGTTGCCGGCCGCTGGAAAATGCTGGCGGTGCTGCTGGTGTGCGCCGCTCCGGTGATCGCGTCCTATCTCACCTACTATGTGATCCGGCCTGAGGGTCGCCGCAATTTTGGCGAACTGATCGATCCGCAGCGGCCGCTGCCGCCCATCGCCACGCAGGCCCTGGACGGACAGAAGGGCGAGTTGCCGGCCCTGAAGGACCAGTGGCTGCTGATCACGGTCGCGGGTGGAGCCTGCGACACGCGCTGCGAGAGCAACCTGTATTTCCAGCGGCAGCTGCGCGAATCGCTGGGCAAGGAAAAAGAGCGGCTGGACCGTGTCTGGCTGGTCAACGACGAGGCGGCCGTGCGCGAGGCCCTGCGGCCTGCGCTGGCCGCGTCCACCGTGCTGCGTGTGGCGCCGCAGGAATTGGCGAAGTGGCTGGAACCCGCCGCGGGCCAGCGCCTGCAGGATCATCTTTACCTCGTCGATCCGCTGGGCAACTGGATGATGCGCTTTCCGGCGGACATGGACGTGGCGGCTGCGGCCAAAGCCAAGCGTGACCTGGAACGTTTGCTGCGCGCCTCCGGCAGCTGGGACAAGGAAGGCAGGTGAGTATGGCCCCCACGTTCGCCCACTGCGTGTGGCTCTCTGCCCCCCGAGGGGGCGCTGCGCCTGCGGCCCGGCGGAGCCGGTTCCGCGGCCCCTGCTGGTTTAGAACCTCTGCGATTACTCACGGCGTTTGCTGGCTTAGAACTCTATCGCGCATGGCGATGGCTGGCTCTCTTTAAACATGGCTGCACAAAACCTCTACGACCTGAGTCCGGCCCTGCGCCTGATGATCATGGGGCTGGCCGTGGCGCTCGGCCCGTTGGCCTGGGTCTGGTTGCACCACAAGCATGCACCGGTTACCCGGCGCCTGCGCGTGCTGACACTGGTCACCCTGTTTCTGACCTTCGACCTGGTGATTTTTGGCGCCTTCACCCGGCTGACAGATTCCGGCCTGGGTTGCCCTGATTGGCCGGGCTGCTACGGCAGTGCCAGCCCGGTCGGTGCGCAGGTGCATATCGAGGCCGCGCAGAGCGCCATGCCCACGGGCCCGGTCACGCATTCCAAGGCGTGGATAGAAATGGTTCACCGTTACCTGGCCACGGGCGTGGGCGTGCTGATCCTCACGCTCACCGTCGTCAGCTGGCTGGAACGCGAGCGGGCACACATCTCGCCAGGCTGGCCCACGGTGACATTGCTGTGGGTCTGTCTGCAAGGCGCGTTCGGTGCGCTCACCGTCACGATGAAACTGTTTCCAGCCATCGTCACACTGCACCTGCTCGGCGGCCTGATTTTGCTGGGGCTGCTGCGCGCGCAGTCGGTGCGTTATGCGCAGGCGCAGGGGTCCTCCCTGATCGCCGAGCTGAGCGCGGGCACCCGGCTTTTTGTCTTTGCCGCGTTCGCCTTGCTGTGGCTGCAGATTGCCCTGGGGGGCTGGGTCAGCACCAACTACGCGGTGCTTGCCTGCACCGACTTTCCGAGTTGCCAGAGCTCGCTGTGGCCGGCGATGGATTTCAGCCAGGGCTTTACGCTGTGGCGCGAACTGGGCGCCGGCCATGATGGCGGCAATATCAGCTTTCAGGCACTCACCGCCATCCATTACGTGCACCGTCTGGCCGCCTATGCGGTGTTTGCCGCGCTGATGCTGCTGGCCGCCAGGCTTTACCGCGTGCCCACCCTGCGTCCCGACGCGCGCTGGCTGGGCGGCCTCACCCTGCTGCAGGTGGCCACAGGCCTGAGCAACGTCGTGCTGGGCTGGCCGCTGGTGGCTGCGGTGGCGCACACCGGCGGCGCCGCGGCGCTGGTGGTGGTGCTGACCGGCATCGTTTTTTCCAGCCGCAGCATCCCCAGCCCCGTCCATGCGTCAAAATGGAAAGCTTCGAGATTGTCCGCATGAACCCCAGCAACCCTGCCGCTTCGGCCCCCCATTCCCGCACACCATCCAGGTTCGCCCAGTTCTACGCGCTGACCAAGCCACGCGTGGTGCAGCTCATTGTGTTTTGCGCGCTAATCGGCATGGTGCTGGCCGTCCCCCATGTCCCGACCTGGCCCGAGCTGAGGCTGGCACTGATCGCCTGTGCCGGCATATGGCTGGTGGCGGGGGCGGCTGCGGCCTTCAACTGCCTGGTCGAGCAGCGGATTGACGCCAAAATGCGGCGCACGGCCTGGCGCCCCACGGCCAAGGGCGAACTCAGCAACCCCCTGACCCTGGCCTTCTCCGCAGCCCTGTGCGCTGCGGGCTCGGTGATTCTGTATGTGTGGGTCAATCCGCTCACCATGTGGCTGACTTTTGCCACCTTTGTCGGCTATGCGGTGGTCTACACCGTGATCCTCAAGCCGCTCACACCGCAAAACATCGTGATCGGGGGCGCCTCGGGTGCCATGCCGCCGGTGCTGGGCTGGGCGGCCATGACGGGCACCGTGGGCCCGGAAGCGCTCATCCTCTTCCTGATCATTTTCCTCTGGACCCCCCCGCACTTCTGGGCGCTGGCGCTGTACCGCGTCGAGGACTACCGCAAGTCCGGCCTGCCCATGCTGCCCGTCACGCATGGCAACGAGTTCACGCGGCTGCAGGTGTTTTTGTACACGTTGGTGCTGTTTGCCGCCTGCCTCATGCCCTTTGTTTTCAAGATGAGCGGCTGGCTCTATCTCGTGGTGGCGGTCGTGCTCAGCGTGGGCTTCAGCTGGCATGGCTGGCGCCTGTGGCGCAGCTACTCCGACGCACTGGCGCGCAAGACCTTCCGCTTTTCATTGATCCATCTCTCGGTGTTATTCGCAGCCCTGCTGCTGGACCATTACCTCGTATGAAACCTGTCACCCTGCCACCCAGCCGCCGGCTCGCCCTTCAAACCATCGCCGGTACCGGCTTGCTGGCAATCACGGCAGGCCTCTTGACGGCCTGCGCGCCCGACAAGCCCCAGTTCAAGAGCATTGACCTGACCGGCGCCGACTACGCGCAGGGCTTTGCGCTCGCCGACCATAACGGCCAGGTACGCACGCTGAAAGACTTTGCCGGCAAGGTGGTGGTGGTATTTTTTGGCTACACCCAATGCCCCGATGTGTGCCCGACCTCCATGGCCGAACTGGCCCAGATCAAGCAGCTGCTGGGCCCCGATGGCGACAAGCTGCAGGCCATCTTCATCACGGTGGACCCCGAGCGGGACACGGCCGAATTGCTCAAGGCCTACATGACCAATTTCGACCCGACCTTCCTGGCGCTGCGGCCCACCATGGCCCAGCTGCCCGAAGTCGCCAGGGACTTCAAGGTTTATTACAAAAAGGTCGATGGCAAGACGCCTGCCAGCTACACCATGGACCATTCCGCGGGCAGCTACGTTTTTGACGGCAAGGGCCGCATCCGGCTGTACAACCGCTATGGTGGCGGCCCCGAGGCACTGGCGTCCGATATCCGCCTGCTGCTCAAAAACACCTGATCAGCGCCGCGCAGCGGCCATAAAAAGGCCCGCACCTGATTACGGGGAGCGGGCCTGGTTGCACGTTAGCGTGCCGAGGTGGAACTCAGGGGAGGGCGCACCATGCTTTTGGTGCGCGACTCCCTGGCTCAGGCGTAAGCCGCCAGCACCTTTTTCATTTTCTTCATCGCCGAGACTTCAATCTGGCGAATCCGTTCGGCACTGACCTGGTACTCGTCCGCCAGATCGTGCAGGGTCATGCCGCCTGAGCCATCATCGTTGACCTTGAGCCAGCGCTCTTCCACAATGCGGCGCGAACGCGGATCCAGCTCTTCCAGCGCGGCGCTGATGCCGTCACTGGCCAGGTTGTCACGCTGGCGTGATTCGATCAGGGCGGTCGGTTCCTGCGTGGCATCGGCCAGGTAGGCAATCGGTCCAAAAGCGTCTTCGCCGTCGTCGCTGGGGCTCGGGTCCAACAGTACGTCGCCGCCCGACATGCGCTGCTCCATCTCGATGACTTCCTCGCGCTTGACGTTCAGCGTCTTGGCCATCGAGTCAATCTGGCCTTCGGTCAGCGTGTCGCGGTGCGTCGCCACATCGGCGTCGCCCTTGAAACCCTGTTTCATCGAGCGCAGGTTGAAGAACAGCTTGCGCTGGGCCTTGGTGGTGGCCACCTTGACCATGCGCCAGTTTTTCAGGATGTACTCGTGAATCTCGGCCTTGATCCAGTGCATGGCATAGCTCACCAGCCGCACGTTCTGTTCCGGGTCAAAGCGCTTGACTGCCTTCATCAGGCCGATATTGCCCTCCTGGATCAGGTCGCCATGCGGCAGCCCGTAACCCAGGTACTTGCGGGAAATCGACACCACCAGGCGCAAGTGAGAGAGCACTAACTTACCAGCGGCCTCAAGATCGTTGTGTTCTTTGAGTTTTTTGGCAAATTCCTGCTCCTGCTCCAGGGTGAGCATGGGCAGACGGTTGACCGCCGAAATGTAGGCGTCCAGATTGCCCAGCGGGGGAACCAGCGACCAGGGATTGACGGCAGCCACGGCACCGGCGCGGGGCGCGGAAACCGCAAGGGCGCCCGTCAGGGCCTGGGGGGACAGAGCATGTGACACAGTCGAACTCCTTTTCTAGGACGAAATATTAGCACTCCATTAGAGAGAGTGCTAAGCAATAGGTTCAATGCCGCCGATAGCATAAGGCTAACCCGTGCTAACCCTTGGTTTTCACTCAGTTGTAGGTATGACCCCCCAGCGTCGACTTGGTTCTGGGGGTTTGGTTACCCGTTTGTAAAGGCGGGTCGGCGTTCATTGCCAGGGCCTCGGGTGATGGATTGCGCTGCCTCAGTCAAGCAGGCCGCCGCGCTTCGGGAAGCGGCCCAGTTAGTGGTATTGGGGGTCAACCTGGAGTCGCCCGTTCACTTTTTGTGAACATTTAATTAAATTGAACAAAAGCGGAATTTTGTTTAAAATTCGCTCTCGTTCATAAAATGTGAACGTCTTTAAATTATGAACAAATGGGCGATCCCAAACTTCTAATCGAGCGTGCAACGGCTGAGTTAAGGCGGTTGGGCCTTGACGTGGTCATGGTGGATCCGCCCCAGGATACAACGCGGTTTCTGGCGGATGCATGGCTGCGTATTGGCAAGGGCGGAGAACATATGGACTATGTGGTCGAAGCCAAAAGCAGGCTGACGCCCGCGACCCATGGGGCGGCAACCATGCAACTCCAGCACGCCGCAGCTGCGACCGGGCTCGCCCCTTTGCTGGTGACGGAATACCTCACGCCGCCCATGGCTGAAAAGCTACGTGGGCAAAAGCAGCAGTTTGCGGATACGGCAGGCAATGCCTACCTGGAAGGCCCCGGCCTGCTGGTCTATGTGACAGGATGCAAGTTGCAGGACAGCAATTTGGCCCCCAACGCTGGCAAGGCGTACACCCTGACGGGCTTGAAGGTGATGTTTGCGCTGCTTGGCAACCCTGAGCTTGCCAACGCGCCACACCGTGCCATCGCAGCAGCAGCGGGCGTAGCGCTGGGTGCGATTCCGGCCGTGCTGGCCGACTTGCAGCAGACTGGCCATTTGCTGGTGCTGCCAAAGCACCGGCGCCTCAACGCCACCAAACGGTTGCTTGACGAATGGGCGCTGAACTATGCGCGCAGGCTGCGGGCCAAGACCTTGCAGGCGACCTATCTTGCGAAAGACTTTGACGCCTGGCAACAGTGGCCGCTGGATGCCCAGGCCTTGTGGGGTGGTGAGCCAGCGGCGAATCTGCTGGTTGACTATCTGGTGCCGGGTGTGCTCACGATTTATGCCGACAGGCTTCCGCCAAAACTGCTGGTGGAGCAACGCATGACAATTGTTCGCGGCGCGCAGGCGGGCGACCGTGTGCTTGAGTGGCGAAAACCGTTCTGGGGAAATATGCCAGCCACAACGCGGCCAGACACGGTGCATCCCGTGCTTGTGTATGCCGATTTACTCGCAACAGGCGATGCCCGCTGCATCGAAACCGCACAGCTGGTTTATGACGAACACCTTGCTCGACTTCTCCCTGCGGCCTGAGCTGGCCCTGCACGCCCGGGTGGTGGCTGACGTGGAGCCAGCCGCAGCGGCCATGAGCATTGCGCCGCTCATTGCTGGCGCCTTTGCGCGCGACCTGCATCTGCAATACGGGCACGGCATCAACATACAGCGTCAAACAGAAGATATCGACTTCGCATTGGCCGTGCCGGACTGGGCAGCTTTTGCAGTTTTGCATGAGCGTCTGATCGCAAGCGGCGCATTTGCGGGTTCAACTACGGCGGCGCATCGGCTGCGGCATCACAGCGGCTGGCCGGTCGATCTGGTACCGTTCGGCGGGGTTGAATCCCCTGAACGAAAGATTGCCTGGCCACCACGTCACGAGTTCGCCATGGACGTGTTTGGTTTTCGTGAGGCACTGGCAACTGCGCACGTCGTCTTGTTGCCAGGCAATGTGCGGACGCGAGTGGTGTCGCTTCCCGCGCTCGCCTTGCTCAAAATTGTTTGCTGGCAAGACCGGCACTACGCCTCCCCGCGCAAGGATGCACACGATCTGCAGATGATCCTGCGCCACTACCTGATTGCCGGCAATGAGTCACGACTCTGGGATGAATTTGTTGGCTGGACACAGGACGATGATTTTGACTACGAGCTTGCCGGTCCACCCATGCTGGGCCACGATATTCGCCGCATGCTCGATAAACATGGTCTTGATCAAGTGACCCATGTGCTGCTGCCGCAAACGGACACTGGCAAGCCGGGCCTCTTGCCCAACGAGATGAATTCCACCGACCCGGACCGCGCACTTGCCTGGCTAAATGCGTTGCTGCGCGGCCTGATGGACACAGAGATACCCAAGCCATGAACTCCGCCATCATTGTCCAGAAACCCTGGAACTACTGCAACGTGCTGCGCGACGACGGCATGAGCTATGACGACTAGGTCGAGCAGCTCACTTACCTGCTGTTCCTCACAAGTTTCAGGACCCGGCCAAGCTGCGCCGCCTGGTGGTGGACCTGATCGGTTGTGAAAACTGGTCGGCCAGCCTGGACATTTTCTGGCTCAAGGACGACAGTCTGGTCGACAGCGACAACCTGCCGCCGCCCGACGTGATTGCCCAGGAAATCGTCGATGATCTGGAAGCGGCTCGGGAGGAGTTCAGGTTGATTGCCGGTGGCTTGGGGAGCGATCTTGCGGTGGAGGTCGGTGGTTAGTTTGCTATTATTTTAATAGCTTATTAAGCAGGTTCTGTATGGGGTAGAGTCCTATTTTGCTCTCAGTTCCAGCCCGGCGCGCGTCCTAGTGGTTAGCCCCAATGGTGGGCGCGGCGGGCGATGCTGATACTGACACGGCATTGTGAGTTCGCCGTGTGCGGCGCGGGCACAACACGACAGGGGCGGCTCTTGCCCGGAACCTTCAGGAACGCTGTGTATGGCCGGTGTCACGATCAGGGCAGTCAAGAAGAACTTCGGCGAAGTCCCCATCCTTCATGGCGTGGACATCGAGATCCAGGACGGTTCGTTTACTGTGCTGGTCGGCCCCTCGGGCTGCGGCAAGTCGACGCTGCTGCGCATGATTGCCGGGCTGGAACAAATCAGCGGCGGCGAGATCCGCATTGGCGACAAGCGCGTCAACGACTTACCGCCGAAGGCGCGCGATATCGCGATGGTGTTCCAGAACTACGCGCTGTACCCGCACATGACGGTGCGCGAGAACATGGCGTTCTCGCTCGAACTGGCCAAGCAGGACAAGGCCACGGTCGCCAGCAAGGTCGCACGCGCCGCCGAGATCCTGGCGCTCGGTGCGCTGCTGGATCGCTACCCGCGCCAGCTGTCGGGCGGCCAACGGCAACGCGTCGCGATGGGGCGCGCGATCGTGCGCGATCCGCAGGTGTTCCTGTTCGATGAACCGCTCTCGAATCTCGACGCCAAGCTGCGTGTCGCAATGCGCAGCGAGATCAAGGAACTGCACCTGCGCCTGAAGACCACCTCGATCTACGTCACTCACGACCAGATCGAGGCGATGACGATGGGCGACAAGATTGTCGTGATGCGCGACGGTCGCATCGAGCAGACCGGCAGCCCGTTGGATCTGTATGACCATCCGGCCAACCAGTTCGTCGCCGGCTTCATCGGCTCACCGGCGATGAACTTCCTGCCCGGCACGCTGAAGCGCGCCGGCGGCAGCGCGCGCATCGAGCTGGGTGACGGCACCCAGCTCGACGCACCGCCGCGCTCGGGCGGCGCGGACGGCCAGCCGGTGATCTTCGGCACCCGGCCCGAGCATTTGACGCTCGCTGACGCCGGCGGCATTCCGGCCCATGTGGTCGTGATGGAGCCCACCGGGATGGACACCTTCATCGCCTGCCGACACGGGGGCGTGGACCTCTCGGCGGTGTTCCGCGAGCGACACGACTTCGCACCTGGCAGCACCATCCATCTGCTGCCCGACCCGCAACGCGCGCACCTGTTCGATGCGAGCACCGGCCAGCGCCTCGCAGCCTGACTGCGCTCGATGCCTTTTCCCCGCCTCAACACTCGACTTATCACGGAAGGAGACTCACGATGAACCCGTTCAATCGCAGAAAATTCCTCGAAGGCTCGGCCGGCGTCGCCGCCGCGGCCACGATCGGCACCGGTGCCGCCGTCTGGGCGCCCGCAGTGCATGCGCAGGCGCTCACCTACAAACCCGAGAAGGGTGCCAAGCTGCGCGTGCTGCGCTGGAGTCGCTTCGTGCAGGGCGACATCGACGCCTACATGGTCAACGTCAAGAAGTTCACCGAGAAGACCGGTATCGAGGTGCGGGTCGACAACGAAGGCTGGGAAGATGTGCGGCCCAAGGCCGCCGTGGCCGCAAACACCGGCGCCGGGCCCGACATCATCCTGTCGACCAACGACGACGCGAACCTGTACCCCGAGAAGCTGCTCGACGTGACCGACCTGTGCACCTACCTCGGAAAGAAGTACGGCGGCTGGTATCCGGCCTGCGAGGCCTACCTGCGGCCCGACGGCAAGAAGTGGATCGGCGTGGCACTCGGTGCCGCCGGCGCGATGCTGGTCTACCGCCAGAGCCATGTGAAGGCGGCCGGCTTCGACAGCTTCCCGAAAGACACGACCGCTTTCCTGAGCCTGCTCAAGGCGCTGCACGCCAAGGGCACGCCGGCCGGCATGGCACTCGGCAACGCCACCGGCGACGGCCTGTGGACCAACTGGCTGATCTGGTCGCATGGCGGCAAGCTGGTCGACAAGGACAACAAGGTCGTGATCGACAGCCCCGAAACCATCAAGGCGCTCGAGTACGGGAAGGAGATGTACGCGAACTTCGTTCCCGGCACGCTGTCGTGGCTTGACCCGAACAACAACAAGGCCTTCCTCGACAGCCAGATCAGCCTGACCAACAACGGCATCTCGATCTACTACGCGACCAAGAACGCGACCGACCAGAAGGTCAAGGATCTCAAGGAAGACGTCTACCACGCCCAGTACCCGATCGGCCCGGTGGGGGTGCCGACCGAGTCGCACCTGTTCTTCAACCAGATGATCATGAAGTACACCAAGTACCCGCAGGCCGCAAAGGAGTTCCTGCGCTTCATGATGGAGCAGGAACAGTTCGACCCATGGCTCACGGCGGCCGGCGGCTACATCGCCCCGCCGCTGGCGGCGTACACGAAGTCGGCGATCTGGACCTCGGACCCGAAGCACACTCCGTACCGCGATTGCGTGAAGAACCTGCGCCCGGCAGGCTACGCCGGCAAGCTCGGTTACGCGTCGGCGGGTGCCGCCGCCGACTTCATCGTCGTCAACATGGTGGCCGAAGCAGCGAGCGGATCGAAGACGCCGAAGGAAGCGGCGGAACGGGCGCAGAAGCGCGCCGAACGTTATTACAAAGTCTGATAGTGCCGACACCTTTGGTGCGGCACTATCTCGCTGCGTTTGATCGTCACGCCGCCTGGACGGCGGGCGTGACGTTCAACCTGGCGCCGCGATGCTTGCGCATCGCCGGTCGCGCACGCTGGACTACCACCGATGCTTGAGAAACTTCAGAACAGTCGCAACGCGCTCGGGCTCATCTTCATGTTGCCCGCTGCGGTGCTGCTGCTGCTGTTCCTGACGTATCCGCTCGGGCTGGGCGTGTGGCTCGGATTCACCGACGCCAAGGTCGGCCGGCCTGGCGAGTGGATCGGCATCGAGAACTACGTCTTCCTGGCCACCGACAGCGTCACGCAACTGGCGCTGTTCAATACGCTGTTCTACACAACCATTGCGAGCGTGGCGAAGTTCTTTCTCGGCTTGTGGCTGGCGCTGCTGCTGAACAAGAACATCCGTTTCAAGTCCTTCTTCCGGGCCGTGATCCTGCTGCCCTACATCGTGCCGACGGCTTTGTCGGCGATCGCCTTCTGGTGGTTGTTCGACGCGCAGTTTTCCATCATCAGCTGGGTGCTGGTGAAGATGGGCGTGATCGACAAGTACATCGACTTCCTCGGCAGCCCGTGGAACGCGCGCTTCTCGGTGATCGCGGCCAACGTGTGGCGCGGCGTTCCCTTCGTCGCGATCACGCTGCTGGCGGGCCTGCAGACGATCTCGCCGTCGTACTACGAGGCGTCGGCGATCGACGGCGCCACGCCGTGGCAGCAGTTCCGCCACGTCACGCTGCCGCTGCTGACGCCCATCATCGCGGTGGTGATGACCTTCTCGGTGCTGTTCACCTTCACCGACTTCCAGCTGATCTACGTGATCACGCGCGGCGGCCCGCTCAACGCTACCCACCTGATGGCCACGCTGTCGTTCCAGCGCGCGATCTCGGGCGGCGCGCTCGGCGAGGGCGCGGCGATCTCGATCGCGATGGTGCCGTTCTTGCTGGCCGCCATCATGTTCAGCTACTTCGGCCTGCAGCGCCGCGCGTGGCAACAGGGCGGGGCCGACAAATGAGCCAGGACACGAGCACCGACACGGTCGGGATGAGCTTTCTCGACTCCACGCCGCGCAAGCTGGTCAGGGTCTACCTGCCGCTGTGCATTTTTCTGTTCGTGCTGCTGTTCCCGTTTTACTGGATGGGCATCACCGCGTTCAAGCCCAACAACGAGCTGCTCTCGCGCGACGGCAACCCGTTCTGGATCGTGGCGCCCACGCTCGCACACGTGAAGAAGCTGCTGTTCGACACCGCCTACCCGCAGTGGATGTGGAACACGGTGCTCGTCTCGGTCGTCTCCACCTTTTTCTCGCTCGCCGCGTCGGTGCTGGCCGCCTACGCGATCGAGCGGCTGCGTTTTTCGGGCGCCAGGCATGTGGGGCTGGCCATCTTCCTGGCGTACCTGGTTCCACCGTCGATCCTGTTCATTCCGCTGGCTTCGGTGGTGTTTCAGCTCGGCCTGTTCGATACGCGGCTGGCGCTGATCCTGACCTACCCGACCTTCCTGATCCCGTTCTGCACCTGGCTGCTGATGGGCTACTTCAGGACCATCCCGTTCGAGCTGGAGGAGTGCGCGCTGATCGACGGTGCGACACGCTGGCAGATCCTCGTCAAGATCGTGTTGCCGCTCGCGGTGCCGGGCTTGATCTCGGCCGGCATCTTCGCGTTCACGCTGTCATGGAACGAGTTCATTTACGCGCTGACCTTCGTCTCGTCGAGCGAGATCAAGACGTTGCCGGTAGGCGTGGTCACCGAGCTGGTCGAAGGCGATGTGTACCACTGGGGCTCGCTGATGGCGGGCGCGCTGTTCGGGTCGCTGCCGGTCGCATTCATCTACTCATTCTTCGTCGAGTATTACGTCTCGGGGATGACGGGCTCCGTGAAGGAGTGATCGGTGGGGTCAATGCTTCACCGCAGAGAAACGGAGTTTTCGCCAAGACATGGGAGGTAGCGTACAAGATCTCATTCGAGTTGCAGGCCGCACCAACGGCGTGAGGAATTGCCAAGGCGAGTCCGGCGTGTGGCTCCAGGTGCGGGTGTGTCAGCCCAGGACACATCGTCCGCCGCGACAGACAATCCTACCGGCCACACCCGCAAAACCTGGCTGAGTTTGCACTGCAAGGTGCCAAATACGCGTTTTTGGCGGAAAGGCTGGAGCCCAGCGTGCCCACCCGCCACAGCGCACCGGCTTTTGCGGCGGTGTTTGCACCGGGGTCGGACGACTACGTCTGGCCCCCTAAGGGCGCCGTGCGCGGCACAGGTTTGCCGCCCCTGTACCCCGCGGTGAGGGTGTAAAGAACAAAAATTCCACTGAACTGTGGAAAACGCCGCGTCTCTAACGCCTATGAACCAATCCATCAAAGGCGCGGCGAAACGCCTTACCTTTTCGCTGGTTGTCGTGTCCGCCCTGGGTGGATGCGCGGTTTATGGGCCTGCCGACCCTGGACCCTATGCGTACGGAACGTATGCCACCGGCCAACCCGTTTATGTGGCGCCTCCCGTTTACGCCAATCCCTACCCTTATCCTTACCTCTACCCCTATCCCTACTACTATGACCCTTTGTACATAGGCCCGGCTGTATCCTTCAACTTCGGTTTTAGCTCATGGAGCGGTCATCGCAGTCATGATCGGGGATTTCGGGGTGGGCATGGCGGCTTTCGGGGGAGTCACGGCGGTGGTTCCAGGCGCGGTGACCGGTAATTTCCTGATGCCTCGTGGCTGAAAACGTGGAAGCAATACGGGCCCGGCTGGGCTGGCGGTAGTGGCGTTGGCTGCCGGGATGGTCATCCCCCTGGTTCAGATTTTGGCGCACGAGATAGCGTCCTGTGCTCGCCCCGTAGAACCGGTAGAACCGTAGAAGCTAGTGCACAGCCTTTGGAGAGGCAGGCGTGTGCGGCCGCGTCAGGCGCCAGCTAACCTGCGCCAGCCAGAGCGCCGCCAGGGCACTGGCTACCCAGATCAGGGCTGCGCCGACAAACTGTTGTTCATCCAGCCGATAGGCATTGCACACGCGCGCAGGCGCCTCCTCGTAGAGCGTGCCTGCAATGGCCATCATCGGCAGCGTGTTGCCCAGAAAGAAGCCCTGCACCACGGTGCCCGCAGCCCGCCAGGACAAACGCAGCGCGGCGCCACACAGCAGCAAGGCGGCCAACTTGAGGGCGTCAATACGCGCATCCACCAGCACCAGATCGAGCAGACGCGGCACCATGGCCAGCGCCAGCACCAGCGCGGCAAAAACCAGCCCGGCCATACCGTGCGCGTTGCAGGCATCCAGGCGTTGGCGCCACGTGGGTGAAAGGCCCGCGGCCAGCAGGCCGCCCACCACGATCAGGGCGGGAAACTGCAGCAGCATGTGCGTGGCCATGCCTGACTCCAGCGCGCGCCGGAGCGGTGGCAGCAGCAGGGCAGCCAGCAGCAGCCCGCCAAGGAGGACCTGGTGGCGCGCCAGCCATCGGCCAACGGTGTGCGGCGCGCTCATCCGGTGCTTCCTTCGGCCTTTGCTGTGTGGGCTTGTGTGGCCGCAAGGTGCTGCGCCCAGGCCAGCGCGGTGTCCATGTCGGTGTAGTCAAAGATGCGCACGAGGCGGCCCCTGCCATCGACCACCAGCAGTGCCGCGTTGTGCTCAAAGCCGCCCATGCCATCCGGAATCACCACCACCTGAAAGCGCTCCAGCAAAAGACGCAGCCCCGTTTCATCACGCGCCGTGGCAAAACGCCAGATATGCGGGTCGGCCTGGAGGCGGCCGGCATACGCTGCCAGCGCGGCGGACTGGTCGTGCGCCGGGTCAAAACTGAGGGACAGCAGCTTGACGCCAGCTGGTCCCTTTACGCTCTTTGCGCTCGCCGGGGGGGTGCGTTGGCCTTCCTGGATGTTGGCCTGCAGCTGCTGAAAAGTGCTGCCCAATGCCAGGCAAACCGTCTGGCAGCGGGTGTAGACAAAATCGACGATGGTGACGCCGCCGCCCTCCGAGAGCAGCAACGGCAATGACGTGTCAGCCATGTCGGGCCCGTGCAGCGGGGTGGCGGGCGCGGGCACCGGCGCGAGCGCCACTTCGAGCCGGCGCGCGCCTTCGGCCGTCCAGATTTGAAAATCATGCGTGAGCCAGGCGCCTGCCGCATAAGCGAGCAGTGCGAAAAGCGCGCTCAATACGGTCGTGCGTCCCATCATTGCGCCGGAGGCAAGGCCTTGAGTTCAGCGCCGCTGGCAAAGGGCGCACTGCGGCGCGTGTCCTTGCGTTCGGCGGCGAACTGCTCTGGCGTGATGGCTGCAGCCTTGTTTGACCATTCCGATCGAATGGTGCTGGCAATGGCGGCCAGCTCGGCATCGCTCAGCTGCTTGAACGAAGGCATCATGCCCTTGTAGGTGGTGCCGGCCACCTCGATCTCGCCAGTGATGCCGTGCAGCAGGATGTTGACCACCACGCGCGGCTCTCCCTGCACCCATTCAGAGCCATCCAGCGGCGGAAACACGCCGGGCAGGCCCTTGCCGGTGGCCTGGTGGCAGGACGCGCAGTTGCCCGTGTAAAGCGCCTTGCCGTCTACCGCCTGGCCTGCACCCGGTGCGCCCGGTGCCTTGGCCGTGAGGTCGGCCACGGTGCGCCGGTCACCCAGCTCGGCGTTGCCAAACGGGTCGGAGAAAAATATATACCCGGCACCCAGGAGCACCATCACCAGCGTCACAGCCGCTGCCAGCAGGGGCATGGGTTGCACCTGCTCGGAGGGGTCTCCCGTTTCGCGTTGTTGCGCCGCCGGGTGTTGCCGTGGGTCAGGGGTCACCATGAAAATCTCCTCGGGTGCATCATGGAGCTGCCGGTACTGCCGGTGCCGGCAGGATGGGGTAGGTGTGGTTCAGCGCCTGCAGGTACTTGACCAGGTCCAGGGCCTCCGGCCGGGCCACCACGACCTTGCCAAAGGGCGCGTAGACGGGCGGCAGCGTCACTACCTGGTCGCCTTCCTCGGCCGCATCCTTGACCAGAAACATGTAGGGATACGACGGCATGATGGAGTCGGGCACATAGGCGCGCGGCTGGTACAGGTGGCCCAGATGCCAGTCCTTGCTGGGCTGGCGCGCGCCGATGTTGAAGAGGTCCGGCCCGGTGCGCATGCTGCCCAGCAGGTGCGGCTTGTCATACACATAATCGGCCGGCACCGAGGGGCGGCCCCAGCCGCGCGTGTGGTCGGGCGCCAGATTGCGGTCGCGCGGCTGCTGGCTGTGGCAATACACGCAGCCGTTGGCGATGTACACCTCTCGGCCGCGCAGCTGCTGGTCGGTATAGGGCTTGAGGCCCGCCGGTGGCTTGACGTCGCGTACCTGGATATACGGCATCACGACCAGCGCCGCGGTGGCAACGGCCAGTGCGACCATTGCGCCAGCGGCCAGTTTGACTTCATTTTCCATGCGCGGCCTCCCGGGGTTGCATGAACAGTGCCGCACCGGTCCGGTCAGGGCCGAAACGCAGCGCCATCGCCAGGAAGTGGCCCACAAACACCAGATGTCCCAGGCTCATCACCAGCCCGCCGACGCTTCTGGACTTGAGCCAGGGCAGGGTCACGGCGACCGATTCCCCGAAAGGCCGGGCCGCGTCAAGCATGGCCGTGCCCTGAAGCCAGCCGCCGATCGTCAGGCCAACGAAGTAGATGCTGATGCCCAAGGCGGCCAGCCAGAAGTGCAGCGTGATCAGCCAGGGGTAGGGCCACTCCCACTCCAGCACGCGCGGCATCATGAAGTAAATTGCCCCAAAAAACACCATCGTCACGAAGGCGTACATGCCCAGGTGCGCGTGTGCCACCGTGAAGTGGGTAAAGTGCGTCACCGCGTTGATGCTGCGCAGCGCCTCGAACGAGCCCTGCACGGAAGAGGCCAGGTACATCAGCCCGCCAAACATCATGAAGCGCAGCGTCGGCGAGTAACGCGCCAGGTGCATTTGCCCTTTGAGCGTGCCTTTCATGTTGATGGTGAAAGCCAGTACCGGGATGATCATCATCACGCTTTGCACAATCGACAGCGTGGTCAGCCAGCCGGGCACCGGCCCGCCGATCAAATGGTGGCCGCCCACTTGTCCGTAAAAGAAGGCCAGTGTCCAGAAGCCCAGCAGCGACAGGTTGTAGGACACCACGGGCCGGCCAATGATTTTGGGCAGGAAGTAATAAATGGCCCCCACGGCCACCGGCGTAAACCACAAGCCCAATGCGTTGTGGCCATACCACCAGTTGGTGGTCGCCTGCTGCACGCCGGTGTGCACGCCGGGGAGGTTGGCAACGCCAAACAGCACGGCAATCCACAGCAGGGCCGCCGTGAAGTACCAGACGCTCACATACAGATGCTCGATCCGGCGGTTGACGAGCGTGTAGAGCGCAGGCAGGATCACCAAGGCAAAGCCGACGAAGATGAAGATGTCGATCTGCCACGGAATTTCAAGAAACTCCATGCCGTCAGACCAGCCCACCGCAATCGCGCCAATGCCGGCGGCAATGCCGGTGTTGATCAAAGAGCCGCCCATCATGGCCCAGATGCCGCCATGCAGTCGCGTGCGCAGCATGCGTGGCAGCAGCCACAGAATCACCGCCAGTGCGGCATTGGACGACCAGCCATAGATCACCGCGTTGAGGTGAACCGTGCGAATGCGTCCGAAGGTCAGCCAGGCCTGCTGCACCAGCCAGTCGGGCTCATGCAGCTTGTAGGAGGCGATCAATCCGGCGACCGAGCCCACCAGCAACCACAGGCAGGCAAACGCGATGAACATGAACACGGGGAATGCGCTGGAGCGATCGGCCTCGACGCGGTCGCTGACTTCGCCCTCGGCGGCCGTCGCGAATTCCGCAGCCGGCGGCGCGGCGGCCTGCATGGCGCCGTGCGCCCTGTCGTCGAGGGAGGGGTCGTCGATGCGGCCGATCTCGCCGCGCGCAAAAATCACCGAGGCCGCGCCCGGGTTTTCCACCAGCAGGCCTTTGCGCAGCGACCAGATGAAGGCAAACAAGCCAATGACGGACAACAGGAAAGCGCCCAGCAGGCTCAAAATTGCACTGTCCATCATGGCCTCCGTGTGGTCAGAGGAGGGCGGTTCATCAGGGTTTTGTTAGGCATCGTTTCCTCCTGATCTTTGTGAGGGCGGGCCGTAAAAAGTCTGGCATGCCCGGGGCCTGTCGACCATCGTGCGCCACGCGTCCTCAGTGCCCGTAAAACATGCCCCTGGCCAGCGGCACGATAGCTACCATATGACCGAACACGCTGAAATGCAAGCGCTGCGAACGCGCACCGCACAGCAAGCCGCGCGGCGCGACCGCATGGCGGTGATGAAATGCCCAGGCAGGCTGGGCGCCCGCACTATCCTGATCGTCGCGCCAGGCCGTATCAAGCCGTATCAGCCATGTCCCGGCTGTAGGCCCGGCTCGCATCCACCAGCATCCGGGTGTAAGGGTGTTGCGCCGCGTTGTTGCACAGTGCCTCGGTTGTCAGCGTTTCCACGATGCGGCCCTGCTGCATCACGGCCACCTCGTCGCACAGGTGGGCCACCACACCCAGGTCGTGCGTCACCAGCAGGTAGGTCAGTCCTTCGCGTTCGCGCAGGTCGGCCAGCAGGTTGAGAATTTCAGCCTGCACCGATACATCCAGCGCCGAGGTGGGCTCGTCGAGCAGCAGTACGCGTGGCTCCAGAATCAGGGCGCGCGCAATGGCGACGCGCTGGCGCTGCCCGCCCGACAGCTGGTGGGGATAGCGAAAACGAAAACTGCTGTTGAGCCCCACCTTCCCCAGTATCGCCTCGACGCGTTCGCGTTCCTCCGCCATGCCGCGTGTCAGGCCGTGAATCCGCAAAGGCTCGGCCAGCACGGTGTGAATGGTGTGCCGTGGGTGCAGTGAGCCGTAGGGGTCCTGAAACACCATCTGCACTTCGCGGCAGCGTGCGCGGTCAAGCTTGTGATCCAGCCTGCGGCCCGCAATCTGCAGGCTGCCGCTCCAATGCCTGTACTGGCCGGCCAGGCAGCGCAAAACCGTGGTTTTCCCGGAGCCGGATTCACCCACCAGTCCAAATGCCTGGCCCGCCTTCACCTGCAGGTGCACGTCGCTCAGGACCTTCACCGCGCCCGCTGCGAAAGCAAGGGTGAGTGCGTTGATGTTGATCATGGTCATGCGTTTGCTCCGGAAGTGAGCCAGGCCGGGTCACGCTGCAGCACGGGCAGGCGCGGGCGGCGCTGCTCCAGTCTGGGCAGGGCGCTGAGCAGGCCGCGGGTATAGGGGTGTTCGGCGTGGTCCAGGTCGGCGGCGGCAATGGACTCCACCACGCGTCCGGCATACATCACCAGCACCCGGTCGCAAAAATGGCGCACCAGGTTCAGGTCATGGCTGATGAACACCAGCCCTAACCCGCGCTGGCCGACCAGGTCGTCCAGCACGGCCAGCACCTGCAGCCGTACCGACACGTCCAGTGCCGAGGTGGGTTCGTCGGCAATCAGGATCTCGGGCTCGGTGATCAGCATCATCGCAATCATGATGCGCTGGCCCATGCCGCCCGACACTTCATGCGGGTAAAGATTGAACACGCGTTGCGGTTCGCGGATGCGCACGGCCTCCAGCATGGCCAGGGTGCGTTCACAGGCTTCGGCGCGCGGCACCTTGTTGTGCGCCAGGTAGGCTTCGGCGATCTGCTGGCCGACGCGCACCACCGGGTTCAGCGAGTACTTCGGGTCTTGCATGATCATGGACATGCGCTTGCCGCGGATGGACTGCATGGTCTTGGGGCTGGCGCCCAGCAGGTCGATGCCGTCGAAGGCCAGCTTGCGCGCTTCGATCTGTGCGCTGCGCGGGTGCAGCTTGAGCAGGGCCCGGCCGACCGTGGACTTGCCCGAGCCCGATTCACCCACGATGGCCAGCTTTTCGCGCGACATGGTGAAGGACACGCCACGCACCGCGTGCATGGGGCCGTCGGGCGTGGCGAAGCGGATGTGCAGATCTTCGACCTGCAGCTGGTGCATCAGGGATGCGGAGGGAGAGGCGTTGTGCATGGCGGGTGTCCTCATTCGTTGCGGGGGTCGAGCACATCGCGCAAGCCATCGCCCAACAGGTTGAAGGCCAGGCTCACCAGCATGATGGCGGCACCCGGCATGGCGACGAGCCACCAGCACTCCATCATGTAGCGCCTGCCGGATGAAATCATCGCGCCCCATTCGGGAAGCGGCGGCTGCGCGCCCAGGCCCAGAAAGCCCAGGCCGGCGGCGGTCAGGATCACGCTGGCCATGTTCATGGTCAGGCGCACCACCACGGACGACAGCAGCATAGGCGCGATGTAGCGCACCAGAATGCGGGTGGAAGATGCGCCCTGCAACTGGGCCGCCACTACAAAATCGGCATGGCGCAGGGACAGGGTTTCGGCCCGTGCCAGCCGTGCAATCGGTGGCCATGCAGTCAGCGCAATCGCAATGACCGCGTGGTCCAGCCCCGGCCCCAGGGCCGCCACAAAGGCCAGCGCCAGGACCAGGCTGGGGAAGGAGATGAAGATGTCGGTGATGCGCATGAAGAGGTTGTCGACCCAGCCGCCAAAGTAGCCCGACATGCTGCCCACCGCCAGACCCACCGGACCGACGATCACCGTCACCAGGGCAATGATGTAGAGCGAGATGCGCGAGCCATGCACCAGGCGGCTGAACACGTCGCGGCCGTATTCATCGGTGCCAAACCAGTGGGCGGCGGAAGGGGCTTTGAGCGACTGGGCCAGATTCTGGTCGAGCGGACTGTGCGGGGCGATCCAGGGCGCGAGCAAGGCCACGAGCAGCAGCATCAGCACCACCAGCAGGCCGGCTACCGTCATGGGGTTGTGCAGCAGCCGCAGCAGGCCCTGGCGCAGGCTGTGGTGCAGCGCCTGGGCGGTGGATTGCGGGGTGTCGCTGAACATGGGGGTCAGGGTATGGGAAGTCATCCGCGTGTTCTCGGGTCAAAGACGTGGTACAGGGCATCAGAGAGCAGGTTCAGCGTGACGAAGATGATTCCCACCACCAGCACGCAGCCCATGACGGCGTTCATGTCACCCAGCAGCAGGCTGCTGGTCAGGTATTGGCCAAAGCCTGGCCAGGCAAAGACGGTTTCGATCAATACCGCGCCTTCCAGCAGGCCGCCGTAAGCCAGGGCCACAATCGTCAGCAGCTGGACCAGGATGTTGCGGAAGGCGTGGTGCCAGACCACGCTGCGCTCAGGCAGGCCCTTGACGCGGGCCGTAGTGATGTATTCCTGCGACAGCTGGGCCAGCATGAAGCTGCGTGTCATGCGGCTGATGTAGGCCATCGAGTGCAGGCCCAGAATGCAGGCCGGCAGCGTGACGTGCTTGATGGCGCTGCGAAACACTTCCCATTCGCCGGCCAGCGCCGCGTCGATCAGCAGCAGGCCGCTGCGCGGGGCCACCAGCCCGTCAAACGCCAGGTCGACCCGGCCTGCACCACCGGCCCAGCCCAGCCAGGCGTAAAACACCAGCAAGCCCATCATGCCGAACCAGAACACCGGGGTGGAATAGCCAAACAGGCTGATGACCCGCACCACATGGTCGGCCAGGCGGCCCCGCTGGGTGGCGGCATACACGCCCAGCGGAATACCCAGGCCGGTCCCCAGCAGGATGGCGGCGGTGGCCAGTTCCACCGTGGCGGGCAGCACGCGGGCCAGGTCTTCGGTGACCGTGTGCCCGGTCAGCAAGGCGTTGCCCAGGTTGCCTTGCAGCAGGTCGCGCAGGTAGTAGGCAAACTGCACCGGCAGCGGCCGGTCCAGACCCAGTTGCAAAAACACCTGGTCGTAGGTGGAGCGGTCGGCGTCGGGCCCGACGATGGACAGCACCGGGTCCAGCGGCATCACGCGGCCGATCACAAAGGTCAGCAGCAGCAGGCCCAGCAGGGTCAGCAGCACGCTCAGCAGGCGCTGGCCCAGGGCCCACAGAGCGGGGGTGGTCAAGGGTGAGGACAAGGGAAGTTCTCCATGCAGAGGTAAAACGGTGGCGCTTCGGAATCAGCGTTGCTTGAAGACATCGCGCAGCCGGGTGGTGGCTGATGGATGGCCCTGGTAGTTGCGCACGTCCTTGCGCAGCACCACGGTGTCCACCATTTGCGACACCGGCTGGATGGCGCCTACCTGGGTGTCGTACAGTTTTTGGGCCTCCTGGTAGGTCGCCGTCTGTTTGGTCTCGTCAAGCTGCACCTCGGCTTTTTCGATCAACTGGTTCAATTCCGGGTTGAAGAAAGAAGTGCGCCAGCCCTGGAAGTTGGTGAGCTTGGCGGCATCGCTGTTGTCGGGGTTGTAGGCCAGGGCGCGCAGGCTGGAGTGCGGATGTGGCTCGACCCCACCGCCGCCGCGCCCCACCAGGATTTCGAAATTGCGCTCACGCATGGCACCGTATACCTGGTTGCCGGTGCCCGAGAGCACGCTGGCCTCGATACCGGCTTTGGCCAGGGTGGCCTGCAGGCTGGTGGCGATGTTAATAAAGGGCGGGTCCGCCAGCACGCGAATGGTGGTCTTGAATCCGTTCGGATAGCCCGCTTCTGCCAGCAGCTTTTTCGCGGTGGCCACATCCAGCTTGTAGCCCGGGCTGGGCAGCGTCGCGGCCAGGCCCATCTGCACCGGGCGCTGGTGCGCCACGCCGTAGTTGGGCATCACGGTGGCATTGATGCCGTCGTAGTCAATCAGGTTGCGGATTGCCAGGCGCACGCGTTTGTCGGCAAATTTCGGGTCTTTCATGCTGACGGCCACGTAATACAGTGTGCCGCGCCGCACCGGTTGTACCACCACATCGGCGTTTTTCTTCATGGCCTCGACGTCGGGCACCGACATGCCCGAAGCCACGTCCAGGTCGCCCCGATCCACCATCAGGCGCAGCGACTGCGACTCGGTCATATGCCGCATGATGACGCGCTTGAGCTTGGCCGGGCCGCGCCAATAGCCATCAAAGCGGTTCATCAGCAAGGTGTCTTTGGCGCGCCATTCGGCCAGCGCGAAGGCGCCGGAGCCGGCCGCATGGGTGGTCAGCCAGGCGGCCCCCAGGTCACCGTTTTTATCGTTCTCCAGAACCTTCTTGCGGTCCAGCACCACGGCGCTGACCGAGGTGGCCAGGGTGTAGAGCACCATCTTCGGGTCGGTCGCCTCGGGCAGGTCGATCACGAGCGTCTGGGCATCGGTGGCGCGGATGGCCTTGTCCACATTCTGGGCTGAAAAGCCATAACTTTTCCAGGGCGAAGCCATTGCCAGATTGAGTTTGAGCACCCGCTGCAGCGACCAGGCGGCGTCCTCCGCCGTCAGCACATTGCCCGACTGGAACTTGACCCCCTTGCGCAGCACCAGGCTGATGCTGCGCCCGTCGGGCGATACCTTCCAGCTCTCGGCCAGGCCCGGCAACATCTTGCTGGTGTTCTGCGGGTCCAGCTCAATCAGGTAGTCGTACAGGTTGGCGGCTATTTCCACCACATCGTTGCCCGTGGCGGCTGCCGGGTCGAGTGACAGCAGGTTGTTCATGCTGAACCCGATCACCAGCTGGTCGTCCGGGGTTTTGGCCTGGGCCGCTGCGCCCAGCGCGCACAGTGCCAGGGCTAATGCGCACTTGCGCAGCAGCTTCGAATGTTTCATGGGGTGTCTCCTCAAGGTGGATCGGCAAAGGCTGCGGCGTAATCGCCTTAATAAGCCTTAATAGTTCAGGCGGGTATGGGCTTCGATGTAGGCGAAATTGATATCTTCGCCCAGGCCCGGCAGCTGAGACAGGTGCACGTCGCCGTTGGCATCCATCGGGTCGGCCAGCTTGTTCAGGTAGGCGGGTACCTCGTCATAGTCCAGAAAGGGATGTAGCAGCCCGCGTTCATACCAGCGGCAGTTTTTGATGGCGGCGCATACGGCCAGGTTGGCGGCTCCGTTGCCGTGTACCTCGCAGTTCATGCCAAAAGCCTCGGCCAGGTGCGCCACTTTCAGCGTAGGCGAAATACCGCCAACGCCCGGTACCCCGGCGCGCAGGATGTCGCAGGCCCCGGCCATGACCCAGTCGGCCCGGCTGTGGTGCTTGCCTGACAGGCTTTCCGGCCCGACGATAGGGATGTCGAGCTGGGAAGCCAGCCAGGCATAGGACGCCATGCTCTGCTCGTTCATCATTTCCTCGAACCAGGTGAAGTTGAGTTTCTCCAGCGCGCGGCCAATCGTCAAGGCATCGGTGCGGCTGTAGTTGTGGTAGCCGTCCAGCATCAGCGGAATGTGGGGGCCAACGGCCTCGCGCACGGCAGCGCAGGCCTTGATGTCCATGCCGGGGTCGGGCGCAAAGGATACCGGCGGCATCCAGGTGTGCAGCTTGATGGCCTTGTAGCCGCGTGCCACCAGTTTTTCGGCAAAGCGGGCGTATTCGTCGGGCGTGGACAGTCCGCCTTTCAATTCGTCGCCGCACATGGTGCTGCCGTAGGCGGGCACCTTGTCGCGGTAGCCGCCGATCAGCCGGTACACCGGCTGCCCCAATGCGCGACCGGCCAGATCCCACAGCGCCTGGTCGACGGCAGCCAGCGCACGGTCGGTCAATTGCCCGGCGCTACCGCGCTGCCAGTGCTCCAGCGACTGCCACAGCTGTTCGCGTTGAAACGGGTTCTGTCCCACCACCACCTTGCGTACAAAGGCTTCCAGCACATGGGGACGAATGACTTCGGGCGGCGCAAAGGCATAACCACAATGGCCTTCATCGGTGGTGATGGTGAGCAGGGCCATCTTGCCCAAGCCCTCGGGACCGGGGTGGGAGTGACCGGCACTGTCTGCCGAGCGGTGGGTGGGATAGGTGAATTCGGTGCCGCGCACATTTTCAATTTTCATGGATGTCTTTCTAAATCATCAGTCGTCAGACTTCATTGAATTTTAGATAACACGTCAGACGAGTTGTGTTGGTGTAAACCCTAAATTTAGGCGGATTTTTGTGGGGGTCGTGATTTGACATCAGTCGTCAGGTGGGATGCCAAGCCACTGTATAGTGGATGGCTAGCCATCACTCTCAGGACGCCATGAGCACCCCATTACAAGAGCATCCCGCACGGGCCAAGAGCCAGCCGCAGCGTGTGGTGGATGGCGTTTTTGAGCGCATCCATGGCGGGGCATTGAAGCCTGGTGACCGTGTTCCGCCCGAGCCCGTGCTGATGCGTGAATTCGGGGTGAGTCGGACCGTGGTGCGCGAGGCGATGTCCCGGCTCCAGGCCAGCGGTCTGGTCGAGACGCGGCAGGGTGTGGGTACCTTTGTGCTGGTGTCGCCGACGGTCGAGCCGCTTCTGTCGATCGGTTCGCGCAACGTGCAGGTGCGCCAGAAACTGGCCATGCTCGAACTGCGTATCAGCCTGGAGTCCGAGGCCGCCAGCCTGGCTGCGGTGCGCCGCCGCGACGAGCACCTGGTTGCGATGCGGGCGGCTCTGGATGCGTTCGACGCCCAGCGCCGCGCGGGTGCCAGCACCACCGAATACGACTTCCAGTTCCATGCGCAAATCGCTGCTGCCACGGGCAACGAGTACTTCGAGGAGGTGCTGCGCAGTTTGGGCAACGCGACGATTCCGCGCCACTTGCATGATGCGCAGCAGGAGGCGACTGAGCCGGGCGTCGGCAAACCCGTGCCCGCAGCGCGTTTTGGTGAAGCGCAGCCCATGCTGGAGAGTGGCAAGGCAATCACGCAGCGCGAGCATGAGGCTATCTATGACGCCATTCACCGTGGAGACGCGGCTGCAGCACGCGCCGCGATGTTCATGCACCTGAGCAACAGTCGCGAGCGCCTGCGTAGCACCGTCGCGGCGGACTGAAGGTATTCGCCGGATCGGTTGCATCGACTGTTTTGGTTTTGTTGTGTCTTGGCGCCAGGCTGCCTGCGCGTGACGCGCCACGCGGCGAAAACAGTCGGCGAGTCGCGCTGAAATCATCAGTCAAGGGTTTTTACGGATGTTTTGCGGTCGGTGAATTTGTACCATCTGATCAGTCGTCTGACGACTGACGTTAAATTCATCAAAAATCCCGCTTAACTCTCCAAGGATCCGTTTCATGAAGCAACCCTTACTCGCCGCGCTTATTCTCGGCACTTTCGCCAGTGCGGCCACGGCCCAATCCAGCGTGACCTTGTACGGCATCGTCGACGCTTGGGTGGGCCAAACCAGAAACAAGGTCGGGGCCGCCCCGGCAGGGACCACTGGCGCGATTGAAAGCGGTGGCGCCCAAGCCAGTCGCTGGGGCTTGCGGGGCTCGGAAGATCTTGGTGGTGGCCTTCGCGCCAACTTTGTGCTTGAACAAGCCATCAGCATTGACACTGGCACGATCACCAAGGTGTCGGGTTCCGACATTGGCTTTAACCGCACAGCCTACGTCGGCCTGACGGGCGCGTTCGGCGAGCTGCGTTTGGGCCGCATGCTGGGTGCTTTCGACGCATTGCGTGGCTCCACCAACCATCTCTATGATTCTTCGGGCTTTGCCTCAACCGGGCAGGTCTGGGGTGCCGGGACCACCGCGGCAAACGGCCTGGCCGCCGTCACCGGCAGCGACTACCTGGCCCGCGGAAACAACACCCTGTATTACGCCACGCCGATGCTGGGTGCGTTCAGTGGCTCGGTCAGCCTGAGTGCTGACGAAGGCGCGGCCACGGCCACCAGTGGGCCGCGCACGATGGGTGCACATGTCAAGTACGAAGCGGGCCCTGCCCGCATCGGTTACGCCTACCAGACCGAAAGGTACACAACCGGCAGCAACAAGTTCCATCTGATCGCCGGCAACTATGACTTTGGCCCTGTCAGGTTTGTCGGCGCCCTGCAGCGGCAAACCGACGAACGGATCGCCGGGCATCAAAAATCGAACGAGTGGGAGGTCGGCCTGGACGCGCCCTTCGGCGCTGCGACCGTTGCGGTAGGCTACGCCAGCGCAGTGACCAAAAACGCCGCTGACCGCAAAGTCGTGGATGCCCATGGGCTGAGCCTGATGGGCACCTATGACTTGTCAAAGCGCACACGTTTGTACACCGCGTACCGCAAGCTCAAGGCTGAACGCGCAGATGGCAGCACCACGCTGGACTCTGCACGGCTAGGTGCGGGAATAACGCACCGCTTTTAGGCCCCTGATTTGATTTAATAGTATCCAGGGTGGCGCTGCTGGCCTCAGGCAACGTCACCCATCAATCGGACCAGCGGCTGGCGGTTCAGCCAGGCCTGCAGGCATTCCGTGACCCCGGTTGCAAATCGCTGGTACACCGGCTCCGTGACAAAACCGAGATGGGGCGTGAGCAGCACATTGGGCAGCCGGCGCAGCGCATCGTCCATCGGCAGCGGTTCCACATCAAACACATCCAGCGCGGCAAAGCCGGGCTGCCCCTGCTCAAGCGCCTGGACCAGCGCCGCGGCATCCACCAGCGCCGAGCGCGAGGTGTTGACGAGCAGGCTGCCAGGCTGCATCAGTTTCAGCCGCTGTGCATTCAGCAGGTGGTGCGTCGCCGGCGTTGGCACGAGGTGCAGGCTGACGACTTTGGCACTGCTCAGCAGTTCTTCCAGCGTGACCGCGCTGGCGCCGTGCTGCGCGGCGCGCTCGGGCGTCATGCGCGGGCTCCAGGTGATGACCTTCATGCCCAGCGCCTGGCCGACCTTGGCCACGCGCCCGCCGATTTCTCCCAGGCCGATCAGGCCCAGCGTCTGGCCATGCAGCACGCCCGCCAGGGGCTCGGGCTTGTCCGCGCGCCACTGGCCGCGGCGCAGCAGGGCGGTTTGTTGTTCGAGCTGGCGCGTGGCGGCCAGGATCAGCGACCAGGTCATCTCGCAGGTGCTGTCTTTGGACGGGCCCCATTCGGTGTGGCTGACGGGAATGTCGCGCGCTGCCAGCGCGGCCAGGTCGAGGGTGGTGTTGCGTGTGCCGGTAAACACCAGGTAGCGCAATTTGGGCAGCCTGGCCACCAGCGTGGCGTCAAACGGCGTGCGGTCCCGTACGAGCACCACGGCGTCGGCATCTTTCAGTGCGTTAATCAGGGCCTCGCCGCGCAGCGGCAGGTGGTGCACCATCACATCGGCTTGCGCATCAATCTTGCGCCAGTCGCCAAGCCGGCGCAGTGCCTGCTCGGCATCGCCGACGATGACGATTTTTGGCCTGGCGTGTGCCGGTGCGGTCATCGGCTTTCCGGCGTGGCGAGTGCAATGACGGCGGCCACGCTGGCCTGGGTGCCCAGAGTCCAGCAGGCGTTGATCAGTTCGCTGGTCCGGCCTGCGCCCAGGATCGGGTCAGACAGGTCCTGGAATTTCGCTTCCAGCAGAACGTCCGTCATCGGATTTTGCAGCGAGCCAATCGCGTGCTCGACAAACACATGCACGCGGCGGCCATCCTTGAGTACCGCCGTCACGTCGGCGCTGGCCTCATCAATGGAGTCGTCGACCGTGGCAACCACCTTGCGGCGCAGCGCCACCATGTCGGCGCGGTTGACGATCTCGTCGGAGAACTCCTCTTCAGCCGCGCGGCCAAAAGTCAGCCCGGCGGCACAGCCGTGGTAGACGCTGAACTTGGCCTGCAGGCCGTCGGCGGGTTCTTTTTTGCCGGTGAGTTCCAGCACCAGCGAGTGCACCTTGAGCTCGATACGCTCGATCTGCTCGGCGGTGACGCCTTCTTTGGAAAATCTTTCGCGCAATTGGGCGCAGGCATCAATGCTGGGGTGAATCACGATGCCGCAGGCAAAGGGCTTGTAGCTGTTGAACGAAATCTCGAAACGTTGGCCCAGCTCATGGGTGATCTCGTTCCAGTCGTTCTTGGTCGAGACGGTCTGCATCATGCCGCGCGGCGCCTCAAGGGCCTTGGGGCTGGCAGTGAAGCCCTGGCTGGCCAGCAAGGCAGACATCAGTCCGGCGCGTGCGGCGCCGCCGGGGTGAAAGGGCTTGGTCATGGTGCCAAACTGTTCGCGCATGCCGACGGGCTGCGAGGCCGCAATACCCAGCGCCATCGCGGTCTTCTGCACATCCAGCTTGAGCAGGCGCGCGCAGGCCGCCGCGGCGCCCAGCGTGCCGGTGGAGCCGGTGATGTGCCAGCCGCGGTCGTAATGCTCGGGGTACATGGCGTTGCCGACGCGGCAGGACACGTCTATGCCCAGCACCAGCGCGTCGATCACCTCGCGGCCCGAGCTGCCCGTGTGCTCGGCCAGCGCCAGCACGGCAGAGGCTACCGGGCCGGCGGGGTGGATGATGGTTTTGAGGTGGGTGTCGTCGAAGTCAAAGGTGTGCGAGGTGATGCCGTTGAGCAGCGCTGCGCTGCCCATGTCGACCTTTTCGGTCCGGCCCAGCACGCTCGCCTGCGCGGCGGGCTGCAGCAGCCTCACGGCGGCCAGTGCCGCATCGGCGGCTTCATGGTGGGCCGCACCCACGGCGCAGCCCAGCCAGTTCATGAAGGTGCGGTGCGCTTCGTGGTCCACCGCATCGCTCCATCCGCGTGACGGATGGGTGGCAACGAACTGCGCGAGGATTTGCGTGACGGGAGGAGCGTTGTGGTCGGCGGCGACCTGGGTATTGCGGGCCATAAATCTCTTGGTGCAGGTGTTCCTGCAAATGTTGTTGATGCCGGATGCGGCGGTATGTGGCGGGTCGGCCTGCGCCGCAAAGGAGCGGCACAGACGCACGGAAGGGGCAAGGCGTTAGCTGTCCAGCTGGATGTTCCTCTCCTTGGCGAGCCTGGTCCAGCGGGCAATGTCGATTTGCATGAAAGAGCCGAAAAACTCGGGCGTCATCTGCACCAGCTCAATGGCTTCGGTGGAGAGTTTTACCTTCATCTCGGGTTGTGCCAGCACCTGCGCCAGCGATGTGCTCAGGGTTTTCACGATGGCTTCGGGCATCTTCGCCGGGCCAACCACGCCGTACCACTGGATGGCATCGAAGCCCTTGAAACCCGACTCTTCCAGGGTGGGGACGTCCTTGAGCAAGGGGTGGCGCTTTCTTCCGGTCACGGCAAGCGCCCTCATGCGTTCGCCCTTCAGGTAAGGCAGCGCGGCGGCGAGCCCCGGGAACATGACCTGGGTTTGCCCGCCGATCAGGTCGGTGATGGCCGGTGCGATGCCGCGGTAGGGGATGTGCACCATGAAGGAATTGCTGGCCTGTTTGAAGAGCTCGGCCGTCAGGTGCGTCAGCGAGCCGGGTCCTGCCGAGCCATAGCTCACCTTGCCGGGGTTCTTCTTCAGGTACTCGATGAGTTCCTTGACGTTTTTAACCGGCAGGCTGTTGTTCACCACCAGCACATTGGGGGTGGCGCCAATCATGCCGATGGGCGTGAAGTCCTTGATCGGGTCGTAAGGCAGCTTGCGCGTGGCGGGGCTGGTGCCGTGGGTCGCGACATAACCCTGCATGAGTGTGTAGCCGTCGGGCACGGAGCGTGCCGTGGTCTGGCAGGCAATGACGCCGCCGCCGCCGCCCTGGTTGTCAACGATGAAACTCTGGTTGAGCACCTTGCCCCAGCGCTCGGTGACGGTGCGGCCAACCAGGTCGCTGCCGCCGCCGGCCGCCACCGGAACGATGTAGCGGATGGGTTTGGACGGGTAGGCCGTCTGGGCCAGTGCCAGGCTGGGGGCGTAGATCAGGGCAGGGGCGGCCTGCAATAGGGTGCGTCGTTTCATGGGGGGGCGTCTCCGGGTGGCGATTAAAAATCAGGGGGCTATTTGGTTTTTATTTGGCTAGTTGGTTGGATGGCTTTGGGCGGCTCAGCGTCAACCAGGCGTATGTAGGCATCGCCCACGTGGCGCGCCATCAGCGCCTCGCAGCGCGCGGCATCGGCGTCGCGCAGGGCCTGCACGATCTCGACGTGTTCGGCAATCGAAGCCTGCACGCCCACGTTCTGTGACAGATTTTTCAGGCGCGACAGATGCAGCTTCTGCACGATGCCGCGGTAAGTCTCGGACAGCTGCCGATTGCCGGAAGCTTCCACAATGGCCCAATGAAAACGGAGGTTTTCGGCGTAGTAGCGCTGCACGTCGTGCTGCCCGGCGGCCTCCCGCATGGTGTCGACCGAAGCCGTCAGCAGCGCCAGCAGGTTCTCGCGTTTTTCGGTGGCCAGGCCGGCGGCGCAGCGCCCGGCAAAGCCATCCAGCAGTCCGCGCATCTGGTACAGGTCACGAATTTCAGCCGCATCGAGCTGGCGAACAAAGACGCCCGAGTGTTTGCGCGACACGACCAGCCCCGAGCTTTCCAGCTCGCGCAAGGCCTCGCGCACCGGCACCCGCGATACCTGCAGCCGGCTGGCCACATCGGGCTCATTGATGCGCTGGCCCGGTGCGAGCACACCCTTGAGAATCAGCGCCAGCATGTCGTCGCGCACCAGCTTCGCCAGCGAGGTGTCGCGGACGTCATTGAAGCGGTCGGCAGAAGATTCGGTGAACCAGGGAAGCATGGTGGCAATTAGTTGGATTCATTATATCGTATACGAAAATCAGCCAAGTCAGGAGTTTCCGGCAAATCGTTCTCCTCCGGCTGTTTCATTCGCTGCCTGAAAGCGAGGCAGGGACGGGGAGGGAGATAAGGAGGAGTGGGACAGTCGCCGTGCGGGACTCGGCTTCTGGTGGCATGGCAGCGAGGTGCCGAACGCCGTGAGGACCAGATGCGCAGCCCTTGCCAGGTAATGCCGCGAAAAAACGCCTCGACCCTCCTCAACCCTGAATCTGGGCAGGGGTGGGATGGCGTTGGTGGTGGGCCCTTAAAGCCCTAAAAACCGTAAAGAAGGCCCCGACGCTGCACTCAGGGCAGGCGTCTGTCACCGCGAATTTCACGCGCCTCGACGTCCACTACATCGTCTGCGGGCCTCGCAGCACCGTCGCGGGCAGCACCGCCGGGCCACATGCCCTGCGGAGAAAACCGCTGAAAGCGGCCAAACACCATGGCGGGCGAGGGTTTGCGACCCGTGACCAGCGATTTGAGCAGGCTCAGGGCCACAACGATCAAGGCTGCCAGCAATAGGCTGACGGCGAAGATGGCTGCAAACAGGCCCAGGGCCAGTTTCAGGAAAAAACGCAAAATTTGGCTGACTAGACTGGGCACGCGAAATCCTTTAAACCCGCAAACAGAAAGCATGAGGTGAAGGCGAAGCTGCCGTTTTCAAGTCATGCGCGCAGCGCGGGAGGGGGTAGCACGGTGGGACTGAAACACGGCCCTCACCAGTGTATGCCCAGCTTGCCGAACAGCTTGCTCAGCACAAACAGCGGGCCAACCCAGAGATATTGAATATCCTCGAAAAAAGAGGGTTTTTTCCCTTCTATTTTATGGCCGATAAATTGCAGAACCCAAGCCCCTACGAAGATGGCGATGGAAATCTGCAACACCTGCGTCCCCATGGCCAACACCAGCGCAAGGGTTGCCAGCGACCACAGCACCATGGTAAGGAGAAACACCACCGAAAGCCGCGCGTAATACACCATGCTTGCGGCAATGAAGGCATAAGCCACATAGGGATGCAGCGCAAACAGCATGCCGACGAGGCTCAGCATGATCAAGGGAATGGCGATGAAGTGGATCACCTCGTTGCGCGGATTCTGGTGGCTCTCGCCATAGTGGGCGAGCAACTGGTCTACCCGGCGCGGCTGGGTAGCTGCAGATTCAGCAGGGTTGGTGGTGCTTGTCATGAAGGCGCTCCGGTTGGCAGGTGTTTTCAGACTTTAAACCACGCACCCGTTTGTGCAAGTCGCTGAAGGCACACCGGGCTCAGGTGTTTTTCTCCCGGTGAAGGCAAGCCCGCCCAGTCGCCCGTGCCGCCCGTGAAGTGCTGGGTTGAGCTCATGAAAGCTCATGACGAATGCCATTCAATTTTTGACTTCTTGACGCTGGACAAGCAATGGTTCCCAATCCAGTCGAGCACTACCGCTATTGGACTTATGTAGCCGAGCATCCGTCTCTGCCCGAGTGATCGCAACAACGCTGGAAGTGGGTGCGGGAAACGGGCCACGCAGCCATGCCCGGCCCAGGTGGCTGCCCATTGGCAATGGCGCGCACTACATCCCGTAGGCGGCGATGGACGCTCCGGGCAAGTCGGAGTCGTGCGCGGTGCTGTGTTGATTCACCACCGTGTGATCGAGCCGTTCAAGGAGCAACAGCGTTGCGGCATATATTTTGGTCTCAGCACTGGTCGGGGCAGCTACGGTTGTGCCAACGTCGGTCACGCCTGAACTGCAGGAGGCAACGAACAGTCCGCCGAGAATCACGGCGCCGATCAAGCCGCCAGTTCTCAGCGCGATGGAAGCGATAAGCCGGCGCTGCCGTTCGCCGTCTCCGGCATGGGGTTTCTTCGTCATATGCAGCTCCTGGTAAGAAGTGTCATGGTGAAGCCGTTCGCACCTCGTGAATGCGGTATTGGCATTGCCGCCGCGATGCGCACAGTGCATCCTGGTCAGGTTGAGAGCTTAGGCAATCACCGGAGCCGCCGCGTCATCGGAAGCGATGATGCAGCTACTGCTGTCGCCGGGTGCCGTCCAGGGCTGCCGCTAGCAGCGACTGTGCAGCGCCGACGTCCGCCTTGAGTCTGTCAATCTGACCCTGCACGCGCGATGCGTTGGCACTTAGAGCGGCCTTGTCGCCCTCGTTGCCCGTGGCCTGCATGTCGTCGTTGAGCTTTTTGACACGGGCGGTCAACGCTTCGATTTGCAGACGCCTGCCGTCAATGGTGGTCGCTGCCGCCTTCTCGTTGGCCGCTGCGCTGGACAATGCACCGAACGCCGCGCCGCCCAGCAAGAGCGCCGCGACGAGCGGGCTAGCTGTCAAATACACGCCCAGCACCTTCACCGACGCCACGTTACCGGCGTAGTTGCCACCGATTGTCATGGCCGTGGCAGCAGCCGGGATTGATTTGGTTGTCATATGCAGCTCCTAGGGCGAAGTGTTGCGGTAAAGCCGTTCGCACCTCGTGAATGCGGCATTGGCATTGCCGCGATGCGCACAAGGCGTCCTGGTCAGGTTGTGAGCGTAGGCAATCACCTGAGCCGCCGCGTCATCGGAAGCGATGATTCGGCTGCTTCGGCTGCCGCTATTGCGAGCGGAAATATGACCATGGCGCTGGCGACCTTTTTCTGTTACGGTCAATGCAGCATCAAAAGAAAAGGTGCAGGTTTCTCACGGGCCCGACGGCGCCCGAAAGCCTGCTCTGCACGCAAGCGCGGGCAGCATCCTCACGAAAGGTTCATGGCATGGCTCCTCGACATCCTCGACACAGGAAGGTTTCTCCGTGATCGGCCTGGAGGGGGTTTCCGCTCAGGAGCTATCCGACCTGATAGGTGCAATCTATGACTGTGCGCTCGATCCGCAGCGCTGGCCGGCCACTTGCCGAAAGGTTGCAGATCTCTGCGAAAGCACAGCGGGCGGAATATGCGTTCATGATCTGCGGCATGTGCAAAATGACCAGCTGTTCGTATTCGGATATCAGCCAGAATTCCTGGGCAAGTTGGGAAGTCACTACGCGGAAAGTCCCATGGCCGTTGCGGATGTCGTCTCGAATATCGGCGACGTCAGCGCCCTCTCCATGGAGCGTTACCAGTTGCTCGAAAGCCGGTTCTTTCGAGAGGTGCTAAAGCCGTTTGGACTACTGGACATGATCTGGTTTCCCGCGTTGCGGACCGGAGGGCGCATGGCTTCCATGCATGCCTCCCGGAGCGAGACGGCCCCGCATTTCCAGCAGCGTGATGTCAGTCTGTTCAAGCTTCTTTCTCCGCATGTATGCCGTGCACTCGCCATCTCCGATGTGCTCGATATCAGGGCGCTCAGGTCGGAGATGCTGGAAAAGACGCTGGATGGACTTGTTGCCGGTGTTTTCCTCACGGCGCGCGATGGTCATGTCGTTTATATGAACCAGGCTGCCGAACGCCAGATCAAAACCGGCAATTCGATTCGTCTCGTCAACAATCGGATTTCTCCCACCGATTCTGCGGCTCGCGCTGCACTGTCGAAGGCGATTGAAGAGGCGGCGCGCGACGACGCCGAAATGGGTATGAGCAAACATTCCGTGGCGATTCCAGACAGAGTCGGCGGCGGCTACGTTGCGACCCTTCTGCCGATTGAGAGCGGCCAGCGCCGCGGCATTCTTGCACCGTTTGCGGCATCGGTCGCAGTGTTCACGCAGGATCCCGTTCAGGCGCCACTCATGCCGGGTGAGGCCTTCGCCAGGCTGCACGGGCTCACTGGCGGCGAACTGCGCGTGCTGCTGGCGCTTTCCCAGGGGCTGGGCGGCATGGAGGTGGCCGACATACTCGGCATCGGCGAGTCGACTATTCGCACCCACCTGAAGCACATGTTCTCCAAGACAGGCACGTCCAGGCAGGCCGACCTCCTGCGCCTGCTGCATAACTCGGCGCCGCCGATTCGTACCCTGTCAACGACTGCCCATTGAGTCCAGGGAGTCTGGCCTCAACGGGCTGCACAGTCGACCTGCGGCCCGGCTCAAGGCGTCTACTTGGCCCACCTTTATTGCGTGCTACGCAAAAACAGATACCACGCACCGCGACCCACAACGGGATATGCAGACCCACGTAAAGCAGGTCGCGCAGTGACCGGGCGAGAGGACCGCACCTTGTGCCCGCTGCCGGCGCCGCGAGATGGCTGACCCATGCTGCCATTGCACAGACCGGCAGGAGAGCGTAAAAAAGGGGTCTTTTCGACTCGCACCTGAAATGGCGTCGCTGTCACAAAACGGTGGTGTCAAACGTCTGGGTAGCTATGAACGACGCCACCGACACATTCAACCGCCTCCGCCCTCGCTTGCAGGGTATTGCCTACCGCATGCTGGGCTCCTCGGCCGAGGCCGAAGAAGTCGTCCAGGATGCGTGGCTGCGATGGCACGAGGCCGACCAGGATCGTCTGGACAACACGGAGGCCTGGCTCGTTTCCATCACCACGCGACTGGCCATCGACAGACTGCGCACAGCCAAGGTCCAGCGCGAGCACTATGTCGGCACATGGCTGCCGGAGCCCCTGCTCTCCGATTCCCCCGTCTCGCCGGAGCAGGTGCTGGAGCGAGCCGACGACGTCTCGGTGGCCTTCCTCGCACTGCTGGAGCGCCTTGCTCCCGAGGCCCGTGCGGCCTATTTGCTGCGCGAAGTGTTCGATGCCGACTATGGTGAAGTGGCCGAGGCCCTGGGCAAGACCGAGCCCGCCTGCAGGCAGCTTGTTCACCGCGCCAAGGTGCAGCTACAGGACCAGCGGCCGCGGTACACCGTCCCTCGAGAGACCCAGCTGCGGCTGCTGCGGGGGTTCGCTGATGCCGCCGTGCGCGGCGAGTTCGCCGCGCTCAAAACCATGCTCGCCGACGACGCGCAGCTGATCGGCGATGGCGGCGGCAAGGTGCCCAGCTTTGGGGTGCCGCTGGTGGGCGGGCAGCGCATCGCACAGCTGTATCTCGCCACCAGCCTTCGCTACCCCGGCCTGGTCCGATTCGAAGTGGCTGTGCTCAACGGTCAATGGGGCTTGCTGCGCTTCATCGATGGCGCCCTGGAGTCGGCGCAGACGCTCGAAACGGATGGGGAGCGCATCGTGCGCATTCACGCGCAGCGCAACCCGGACAAGCTCGCCCGCATCGCCCAGGCATTGGGCCGCGATCTCAATGTCACAAGTCAGCCCTCTCAAACGTCTTGAGCATGTGTATCCCAACCATGACTCAAAGGTAAAACCATGAACGAGCCCCGCCTCCACTGGACCGACATCTCTCCCAAGGCCTACCAGGCCATGGCCGGCGTCAGCGCCACCACCGCCAAGTCTTCGCTCGGCCCCGTCCTGATGGAACTCGTGCAGACGCGCGTGTCCCAGCTCAATGGCTGCGCCTTCTGCCTGGACATGCATGCGCGCGATCTGCGCAAGCATGGCGAGACCTGGCAGCGCATCAATAGCCTGTCGACCTGGCGTGAAACCGGCCTGTACAGCCAGCGAGAGCGCGCCGCGCTGAACTGGGCCGAGACCACGACCCGGCTGGTCGAGTACCACGGCAGCCGGGATGCCGACTTCGACGCACTGAAGAGCCAGTTCAGTGACCAGGAGATCGTCGAGCTCTGCTGGACGATCGCACAGATCAACACCTGGAATCGCATGGCCATCGGCATGCAGGTTCCGGTGCTTGAAAAGCCCATCCAATGAGCGCCCACCCTCTGAACGGAAGGACAAACCCATCGACCCGGAGCGATGCTTTGTTCTTCGCTCGCTGAACGACATCCAGTATGCAAGGAACGATGGCTTTCTTCAGCGATGGGCACAGCAGATTTCACCCCGCGCTGTCACAAGCCGTCATCGTCAAACGTCTTGTGTTGTATGGATGGTTGCAGGGCGCCGCCGTCTTTAATTTCCCCCACGTAATGAAGGACTTGACATGAAAGTTGTGATCATCGGAGGCAGTGGCCTCATCGGCAAGAAACTTGCGGCCTTGCTTCAGCAGGCCGGGCATGAAGTGGTGGCGGCATCGCCGTCGTCGGGCGTCAACGCGGTGACGGGAGAAGGACTCTCCCAGGCGCTGGCCGGTGCGGAGGTCGTGGTTGACGTGTCCAACTCGCCGTCGTTCGAAGACGAGGCGGTGATGAATTTCTTCAAGTCGTCGACCCGGAACCTGCTCGCCACCGAACTCGCCGCGGGCGTGCGCCATCATGTGGCGCTGTCGGTTGTGGGATCCGAGCGCGTGCCCGAAAGCGGCTACTTCCGTGCCAAGGTGGCCCAGGAGTCAATCATCAAGGGCTCCACGGTGCCGTACACGATTGTCCGGGCCACCCAATTCTTCGAGTTCCTGGAATCCATTGCCTATGTGAGCACCCAGGACCAGACGGTGCGTGCGTCGTCGGCCCGGTTGCAGCCGATAGCGGCTGATGATGTCGCTGCCGCGCTGGCGAAGGTTGCCACCGAGGCACCGCTGAACGACACCTGTGAAATCGCAGGGCCCCAGTCATTCCGTCTCGACGAGCTGCTGCGACGCACCTTGCAAGCCAGCCAGGACCCGCGAGAAGTCGTCAGGGATGACGACGCGCTGTATTTTGGAACGCGCCTCGATGACAAGTCCTTGACGCCCGGCGCCCATGCGCGGATCGGCACGACCTCGCTGGAAAGCTGGCTGGCAAACAACGCGGCCGCGAAATAGATCGGAGATCGGATTTTCTCGACGAGAAAGCCAGGTTCGCACATGGTGATTCCTGGACCCATCCGAACCTTCTCTGGGTAGGGCATGCCGTGAGCGATGATGGTCGATTCCAGCGCCACGAGCGGTCGGCCGGCGGCCTGTGCAGCCGCCACAGGCGCGCTGCGGATCGGCCAGGAACGGGCATCGTGTTCGTGCAGCGCCGCGACCGGGGGCTTCTCCCAGGCAGGTATCTTCGCGTTCGAACGGCGAGACCGCATCGGCGACGTAGCAATGGCTAGCGCGTGGGACGCGTGCCCATGGCCGTGAGCACACCCAAGGCGATGAAGGATGTACCCGCGAGCCGGTTGCCCCAGACGGCGTGCCGGGCCGCCCGGTGCAGGCGCGGTGCGACGAGGCTTGCGGTCAGCACGTAGATGAGGTCGGTGCAGCCGGCGATACCGATGAAGACCCCACCGAGCGCCAGGGTCTGCATCAGCGGGCTGGCGTGCGCGTCCATGAACTGCGGCAGAAAGGCGGCAAAAAACAAGGTGGTTTTCGGGTTCAATAGCGCCACCATGAAGCCGTCGCGAAAGACACGCCGCAGGGGCTGCACCGGTGCCTGCAACGCCGCATTTGCGATGGCCGGCATCGCCCGCCACATCCGAATGCCGAGGTACACGAGGTAGGCGGCACCGGCCCATTTCACCACGGTGAAGGCGACCGATGAAACAGCGAACAAAGCAGCCAGCCCGAGCGCGGCGCCCACGGCGTTGGAGAGGTTGCCCAGTGCCACGCCCAGCACGGAAGCGAGACCGCAGGAGCGCCCCTGTGCCAGAGTGCGGGCCACGATATAGACGACGGCGGGGCCGGGCGTGAGAGCCAGCACCAGGCTGGCGCCCACGAAAGCCAGGAGCAACGGGGTGTCAGGAAGCATAGGAACTCCAGATTCTTGGAGCAACAAGTGTCGCCGCGCCATCGCTGCTTGTAAAGAATCCTCTGGCCGGGTCACAAGGTCGGACATGCGCGGCAAGAGTGGCTGCTACGGGCCCGTCGGGCCAGCCACTGGTGGTCTGTAAATGGCCGGTTTGATCCGTTTGATCAGCTTGATCCGTTTGATTTTTTAGCTGTCGCTGGCCATGAAATGCCTTTAACTCAGCAGCGCCTGTGCAAACTCCCTGGCGCTGAAGGTTTCCAGGTCTTCCAGCTTTTCACCCACGCCAATAAAGTAAACCGGCACCGGGCGCAGGTCGGGGTGGACCCCCTGGCGCTCCCGGGCCCACAGTGCGATGGCGGCCAGTACACCGCCCTTGGCCGTGCCGTCCAGCTTGGTCACGACCAGGCCGGTGAGCTGCAACGCTTCGTCAAAGGCCTTGACCTGGCTCAAGGCGTTCTGGCCCGTGTTGCCGTCAATCACCAGTAGCACTTCATGCGGCGCGGTGGTGTCAGCTTTTTGCACCACACGCTTGATCTTGCGTAGCTCTTCCATCAGGTGCAGCTGTGTCGGCAGGCGGCCCGCCGTGTCGACTAGCACCACATCCTTGCCGCGCGCCTTGCCGGCGCTCACGGCGTCAAAGCTCACAGCCGCCGGGTCGCCGCCTGCCTGGCTGATGATTTCTACCGTGTTGCGGTCGGCCCAGATGCTGAGCTGCTCGCGCGCCGCCGCACGAAAGGTGTCGGCAGCCGCCAGCAGCACCGAGGCACCTTCAGCGGCCAGGTGACGCGTGAGCTTGCCGATCGAGGTGGTTTTGCCTGCGCCATTGACGCCTGTGACCATGATCACCGTGGGCTGGTATTTCCCGATCACCAGGGCTTGTTCCAGCGGCTTGAGCAGTTGCGCCAGTGCGTCGACCAGCGCGTTTTTAACCGCGACAGGGTGTGTCATGCCGCCATCCTTGACCCGGCGCTTGACTTCGGCGAGCAGGTATTCCGTGGCCTTCACGCCGGCATCGGCCATCAGCAGGGCGGTTTCAAGGTCCTCGTACAGCTCGTCGTCAATGCGGCTGCCGGTAAAAACGGTGGAAATGCTGGAGCCGGTTTTACGCAGGCCCGCCTGAAGCTTGCTGAGCCAGCGCTGGCGCTCCGGCGCCACGGCATCGGGCACAGGAATGGCAATCGGCGTGACCAGCGCGCTGCCAATCAGCCCGCCCGTGCTGCCGGGCTGGTTGAGCGGGGCCGTGGGCAGCGCGGGGGCGGGATCGGCTGGGGTCGCGGTAGCCGCAGGGGATGCCTGGGGCGCAGGCGGTGCGGGGGGAGGGGATTTTTTCTTGAAAAAACTGAACATTGGGTATGCTTGTGAGTCGCACCATTCTATGAAACCCCCCGGGCCAGCCCTTTTGAAGCTTTCAGTACCCCTCCCCCAGCGCATTGTTTCCCTGATTTCCGCGTCTTTCCTGCCCGTTGTACTGGCCGCCTGCGTCAGCACGGCAGCCTGTGCGCAGACGCAAGCCCCGGCTGTGGAGCAATTCACGCTGGCCAACGGCCTGACGGTCATTGTCAAGCCGGACCACCGCGCGCCTACCGTTGCGCACATGCTCTGGGTGCGCGTCGGGTCCATGGACGAAGTGGATGGCACCTCGGGCGTCGCTCATGCGGTGGAGCACATGATGTTCAAGGGCACGGCCACGGTGAAGCCCGGCGAATTTTCCAGGCGGGTGGCGGCGCTGGGCGGGCGTGACAATGCGTTCACCAGCCGCGACGGCACCGGCTACCACCAGCAGATTCCCGCGGAGAAACTTGAAGATGTGATGCGGCTGGAAGCCGACCGTTTTGCCGGCAACCAGTGGCCGGACGACGAGTTCACGCGCGAGATCGAGGTGATCAAGGAGGAACGCCGCCTGCGCACCGAGGAGTCGCCGCGCGCGATGCTGCTGGAGCAGGCGACGGCCATCACCTTCATGGCTTCCCCTTATCGCCGCCCCATCGTGGGGTGGATGAGCGATCTGGACGCCATGACCCCGGCCGATGTGCGTGATTTTTACCGGCGCTGGTATGTGCCGGCCAATGCGGCCGTCGTGGTGGCCGGTGATGTGGAGGTGGCCCAGGTCCGTCGGCTGGCCGAAAAATACTACGGCGGCATTCCGGCGCGCCCGGTGCCCGTGCGCAAACCGCGCGGTGAGCCCGAGCAGGCCGGCATGCGGCGCCTGGACTTCAAGGCCCCCGCGAGCCAGGCCTATGTCAACCTGGTCTTCAAGGTGCCCAAGCTCGAGGCGGCGGATCTGGCGGACCCGGCCGGCGCCGCATTGCCTGCACCGGCGCCCCCGCCTGCGGCCGGCCGGGATGCGCTGGCCCTGACCGTGCTGGCCGCGATTCTGGACGGTTACAGTGGTGCGCGCCTGGATCGGGCGCTCGTGCAGGGCGAAGGGCGCGTGGCCGACAGTGCGGGCGCATCCAATGGCCTGCTGGGCCGCGGGCCGCAGCTGTTCACCCTCGATGGCGTCCCTGCAGAAGGCAAAACCACCGCGCAGGTGGCGGACGCCTTGCGCCAGCAGGTGGCCCTCATTGCGCGCGACGGTGTCAGCGAGGCAGAACTGCAGCGCGTCAAGACCCAGTGGGTTGCCAGCGAAACCTACAAGCTCGACTCGGTGTTCAGCCAGGCGCGCGAGCTCGGCTCCAACTGGATGCAGGGCTTTCCGCTGGATGCCGCAACGCGCCTGATCGCCAGGCTGCGTACCGTCAGCCGTGGTGAAGTGCAGGCCGTGGCAGCCAAATATTTCGGCGACGAGCAACTGACCAGCGCCGTCCTGCTGCCGCAGCCCGTGGACCCGAACTCCCGGCGCCGGCAGCCGCGCGGCCCGGCTGCCGGCACCCGGCATTGAGTCTGGCCACGAACCGAAAAAATACGATTGTTGCCATGATGATTGCCACTCTAAAAACCGCTGCCAGGACCAGGGTCCCCCGCATCCTTTTATCGGGGGCGGCAGGCTTGCTGGCGCTTTGCTGTCAGTCCGGCGTGCTGGCCGCCATTCCCGTCCAGCACTGGACCCAGCCCAGCGGTGCCAGGGTCTACCTGGTGGAAAGCCCGGCCATTGCGATGGTGGATGTGCAGATTGATTTCGACGCCGGCAGCCGGCGCGACCCGCCTGACAAGGCGGGGCTGGCCGGTGTGACGGCGGGCATGCTGGACAAGGGTGTGCGCGGGAATGACACTCGCGCCGCAAGGCCGTCCCAAGGCGCGAGCGCGCCCTCGGGGGGCAGCGGCGCACACGCAGTGGCCAGCGTGGGGGCCTTTGAACCGCCCATGGACGAAAACGCGCTGAGCGAAGCCTGGGCTGATCTGGGCGCGCAATTCGGGGCCGGCGCCAGTTCGGATCGCATGGGATTTTCACTGCGCTCGCTGACCGAGCCCGAGCTGCTGGACAAGGCCGTGGCACTCGCTGCACGCGAAATTGCCGAGCCGTCTTTCCCCGAGGCGATCTGGCAGCGTGAGCGCCAGCGCATGCAGGCGGGGCTCAAGGAGTCCTACACCCGCCCCGCCAGCGTGATTGGCCGCGCCTATGCCCAGGCGGTGTATGGCAGCCACCCCTACGGCTACCAGGTGACGGAAGCCAGTCTGGCCAGCATCAGCGTGGCTGACATGCGGGCGGCCCACGCGGCCGGCGTGGTGGCCTGCCGCGCGCGCATCAGCATGGTGGGCGCCGTCACGCGGGCGCAGGCGGATGCCATCGCCGCGCGGCTGCTCGCGCGCCTGCCGCAAGTGCCCTGCGCCAGCCTGCCGCCTGCACTGGTTGTGGCCGAAGTGGCGCCGCTGGCCGAGGCGCAGGAGAAGCGCATTCCCTTCGATTCGGCACAGGCCCATGTTCTGATCGGCCAGCCCGGCTTCAAGCGGGCCGACCCGGACTATTTCGCGCTGACCGTGGGGAATTACATCCTGGGCGGTGGCGGCTTCGTGTCGCGCCTGTCCAGCGAGGTGCGGGAAAAGCGCGGCCTGACCTACGGGGTCTCCAGCTACTTCTCGCCCGGCCTGCATGCCGGCAGTTTCACCGTGGGCCTGCAAACCCGGCCCGATCAGGCCGCGCAGGCCGTGCAAATCGTGCGCCAGGTGGTGAATGACTTCGTGGCCAACGGGCCTACCGAGGCCGAACTTCAGGCCGCCAAGGCCAATCTGATCGGCGGCTTCGCGCTGCGCATTGACAGCAACCGCAAACTGCTCGACAACATTGCCAGCATCGCCTGGAACAACCTTCCGCTCGATTACCTGGATACCTGGACGCAGCAGGTCGACAAGGTGACGGTGGCCGACATCAAGGCGGCTTTTGCCCGCAAATTACAACCCGAAAAGATGATTACCGTGATTCTGGGAGCCGCGCCATGAAATACACCGCACTGGCAACTGAAAAGAAAACTGAAAAGAAAACTGAAAAAAAGCCCGCCAGGTCGGGCAAGGTGGTAGCGCGCAAAGCCAAACCTCCTGGCGAAATTCGCATCATTGGTGGGCAGTACAAACGCACCAAACTTCCGGTGCCCGACAAGCCCGGCCTGCGTCCCACCCCCGATCGCGTGCGCGAAACCCTGTTTAACTGGCTGGGCCAGGACCTGACCGGCTGGCGCTGCGTTGATGTGTTTGCCGGCACCGGCGTACTGGGATTTGAAGCGGCCTCGCGAGGCGCGACAGATGTGCTGCTGTGCGAGCAGGACCTCGGGCTGGTGTTGCGGCTCAAGGCCCTGCAAACGCAATTGCAGGCCGGCATGGTGCGGATCGAGCGAGGCGACGGCGTGGGCCTGCTGCGGCGGCTGCCCGCGGCCAGCATGCAGCTGGTGCTGCTGGACCCGCCGTTTGAGTCCGAACTGTTTGAGCCCGCGCTGAAAGCCGCCGTGCAGGTGTTGGGGCCTACCGGCCTTGTCTACCTGGAGGCACCCCGGCACTGGCTCGATGAGGAACTGCAGCCGCTGGGCCTGCGGGTACACCGCAGCGGCAAGGCGGGTGCGGTGCATTTCCATTTGCTGGTGCGCATCGACAGTTGAGGCGCCGGCTGGCCGCCAGGGCAGGGCGGCTGCGGCCCTGTTCGGCTTGGGGTTACCCGCGCCCGAGGCCGGCGGGGCATAATTCCCCCATGCCCGCCACCCCGCCGCCAACGCCACGCATTGCTGTTTATTCCGGCACGTTTGACCCTTTCACGCTCGGCCATGACGACGTGGTGCGCCGTGCCGGCAAGCTGTTTGACCGGCTCATCATTGCGGTCGCGGCGGCCCACCACAAGAAGACCCTGTTCTCGCTGCAGGACCGTGTGGAGCAGGTACAGGCGGCCACCCGCGACATCGTCGGCGTGAGGGTGCTGGCCTTTGAGGGGCTGATCATGGATTTTTGCGTTGCGCACAGCGCCTGCGCCGTGGTGCGGGGCGTTCGCAACGTGACGGATTTTGATTACGAAGCGCAAATGGGCGCCATGAACCGCAAGCTCCAGCCGCAGGTGGAAACCGTCTTTTTGCTGCCCGATGCGGCGCTGCAATGCATCAGCAGCACGCTGGTGCGCGAGATCAGCAAGCTGGGCGGTGATGTCCGCCAGATGGTGAGTCCGGCGGTGGCAGCGGCGCTGGGTGCTGCGCATGCGGCTGGATCGAAAGGAGGCTGAACATGGCCTTGATGATTACCGACGAGTGCATCAACTGCGACGTGTGCGAGCCTGAATGTCCCAACCAGGCGATTTACCTGGGCAAGGAAATCTACGAAATCGACCCGCACAAATGCACGGAATGCGTTGGTCATTTTGACGAACCACAGTGCGTGCAGGTCTGCCCGGTGGCCTGCATCCCGGTCAATCCGCAGCATGTTGAAACCCGGGAAACGCTTTGGCAAAAGTACCAGCGCCTGCAGGCCGTCATTCCGGTAGTGGTGGCCCGGTAGTTCAGGCGATTGCCGGGCAGCGCGGGAAAGCGCGCCGGATCATCAGCAAAACCTGCCTTGAGCGGTTAAAACGCGGCCGTTATCAGGAATCAGCTATTAGGTATCAGCTATCAAAATAATAGCTACTTCCCCGTGATGCTCAGCGTGACGCTCAGTCTTCCGGGTCAGTCTTGCGCGGTGGCTTGGGCCGTGGTGGCTGGCTGGTGTGAATCAGCATGGTGGCTTTTTCCATCTCGCCTGCCAGCAGGGCTGGCACGGCTTTGAGGGCGCGGTCAATGCATTCTTCAATGGACACGCGGTGTTCCTGCGATGGTTTTTTCAGCACCCAGTTGATGACCTCGGCCTTCACGCCCGGGTGCCCCACCCCGATGCGCAGGCGCCAGTAGTCGTCGGTGCCGAGCTGGGCATGAATGTCGCGCAGGCCGTTATGGCCCGCGTGGCTGCCGCCAAACTTGAGCTTGACCTGCCCGGGCACGATGTCGAGTTCGTCGTGCGCCACCAGCACCTCTTCGGGCGAGATCTTGAAAAACCGGGCCAGCGCGGCCACGGATTTGCCCGAGACGTTCATGAAGGTCAGGGGCTTGAGCAGCCACACGGTTTTCCCGTTCAGGGTGGTGCGCGCGACCTGGCCGTGGTAACTCTTGTCCAGGCTGAGCGGCGCCTTCAATTCGCGCGAGAGCGCGTCTATCCACCAGAAGCCGGCATTGTGGCGCGTAGCCTCGTATTCGGCGCCCGGGTTGCCCAGGCCAACAAAGAGTTTGATCATGCTGTGTGTAAGGGGAGAAAGCGGTGCGGCCCGCAACCGGGATTATCGGTGCAGCAGAGCGTGGCCCTCAAGAAAAACGGCCCTTGGCCTCCGGGGAGGACAAGGGCCGCTGACCTTTTCAGGCCAATACCGCTGGCTGGGAATTACTTCTTGGCAGCAGGTTTGGCGCCAGCCTTGGCTTCTTTGGCGGCAGCAGCCTTGGCTGCTTTAGGGTCCACAGGCACGGCAGCCGCCGCTGCGGCAGCGGCATCAGCCTCGGCCTCTTCCGAGACGGCAGACACGGACACCAGCACCGGGTTGTCCTGGCCGCCTTTGGCGACGAACTTCACGCCTTTGGGCAGCGTGATGTCCTTGACGTGCAGCGAGGTGCCTTTTTTCAGGCCGCTCAGATTGATGTCGATGAATTCCGGCAGATCCTTGGGCAGGCAAGAGATGCTCAGCTCGGTCAGCACGTGGTTGACCAGGCAGTTCTCGACCTTGACAGCCGGGGACTCTTCTTCGCCGCTGTAGTGCAGTGGCACTTTCATGGTCAGGCGGGTCCTCGCGTCAACGCGCTGGAAGTCGATGTGCAGGACCTGTTGCTTGAACGGGTGCATTTGCAGATCGCGCAGCAAAACCTTCTCGGTCTTGTCGCCCATTTCCATCTCGAGGACGGAGGCGTGGAAAGCTTCTTTCTTGATGGCGTGCCACAGTGCGTTGTGATCGAGTTCGATCAGCGACGGTTCACCGGTGCCACCGTAAACAATACCGGGCGTGCGGCCGGTGATGCGGAGACGGCGGCTCGCACCCGTGCCCTGCTTTGCGCGCTCAAAAGCGACGAATTTCATAATCTTCTCCATTAAAGGGCAGGCCGCGACCAGCTCACCCCGACATAAAAAGGCTGCCCAACCCCAAGGGTTGCGCAGCCACCTTTTTGTTTCGGATCAGAACAGGTTGTCCTGGTCCGAAAACAAACTCATGACCGACTCTCCCCTGGCAATGCGCTGGATCGTCTCGGCGATCAGCGGCGCCACGGAGAGCTGGCGAATCTTTTTGCAGCCTTGCGCGTTCTGGCTCAATGGAATGGTGTTGGTGATCACCACCTCATCCAGCGCGTCACCCTGGGTGATACGTCCAATGGCCGGGCCCGAAAAAATCGGGTGCGTGCAATACGCGTAAACCTTTTTGGCGCCACGCTCCTTGAGCACCTCGGCGGCCTTGACCAGCGTGCCGGCCGTGTCGATCATGTCGTCCATGATCACGCAGTTGCGGCCTTCGATATCGCCGATCACGTGCATCACTTCCGACACGTTGGCCTTGGGACGGCGCTTGTCGATGATGGCCATGTCGCAGCCGAGCTGCTTGGCCAGCGCACGGGCGCGCACCACGCCGCCCACGTCAGGCGAGACCACCATCAGGTCGGCGTAATTCTTCTGGCGCAAATCACCCAGCAGCACCGGCGAGGCATAAATGTTGTCCACCGGAATATCGAAAAAGCCCTGGATCTGGTCGGCATGCAGGTCCATCGTCAGGACGCGCGACACGCCCACGGCCTGCAGCATGTTGGCCACCACTTTGGCAGTGATCGGCACGCGCGCCGAACGCGGGCGGCGATCCTGCCGGGCATAGCCGAAATAAGGAATCACTGCGGCGATGCGCTCGGCCGACGCCCGTTTGAGCGCATCGACCATGATGAGCAGTTCCATCAGGTTGTCGTTGGTCGGCGCACAGGTCGACTGCACCACAAACACGTCACGGGCCCGCACGTTTTGCTGGATTTCAACGGTGACTTCACCGTCGGAAAAACGCCCCACATGGGCAGCGCCCAGTGAAATGCCCAGGTGCTGGGCGATCTCGGAGGCCATGCTGGGGTTGGCATTGCCGGTGAAAACCATGAAGTCGGGATGGTGCGTTTGCATGTGAGGCCCAGCTGAAATCGAACTTGAAGAGGACTTGAACGCGGCGGAAATTTTTATCGAATCAACTTGCGCACGGCAACAATACGCACCGGGGAAACACGTTGCTACAGGAACTTGGCAGTGAGCACCGGTTGCCTGTGTCTCCAAAAACACACAGACCCGCCAAGCGGGCCTGTAGTCAAGCGGAACCTAAGGGGTTCCGTCAGTCATGCAGACCCGCACCGGGCGGATCTGCGACCCGCCTTCATGGCAGATCAGAAATTTGGCAGGGGTGGAAGGATTCGAACCTGCGAATGCCGGAATCAAAATCCGGTGCCTTAACCAGCTTGGCGACACCCCTACACAGGACAACTGTTGCCTTTGAAGCGTAGTCTGAAACCAGACAACGCAACTTGCCAACAACCGACCTATAACCTGTTGACTCATGGTCGCTTGAAAACACATTCCCAAGAGCGGTTATTTTATTACCAACCGGCCAGGGGATGCGCTTGCAAATTGCTGCACTTGCGAATTTTCCAGTCGCCAGGGTGTCCCGGCAAATCTGTCAGATCTACATCGTGCGGCAGTAGCGCAAACACAGCACTTCCCGAGCCGGTCATTCGTCCCTCAAGGTGTTGCGCTGACAGCCAATCGAGTGATTGGCCAATCGGCGGACACAGTGCCTGGGCAACCGGCTGCAAGTCGTTGCGACCAAATCCGAAGACCTGACCTTCTGCATTTGCAGCAAAGCCTTGGATTGTAGCAGTTTCTGTATCGCGTTTGAGTTCCGGTGCACTGAAAATAGCGGGCGTGGAGAGCCCGGCTGAAGGCTTGACCACCACAAACCGCGCCGCCGGCAGTGCGATGGGGGTGATTTTCTCGCCAATCCCTTCGACCCAGGCGTGTCCGCCCGAGAGGAAAAAAGGCACGTCCGCGCCCAGCGACAGGGCCAGCGCGCGCAACTCCGTGGCAGGCAACGTCACACCCCAGAGGCGTTGCAGCGCCAGCAGGCAACTCGCCGCGTCGGACGAGCCGCCTCCCATGCCCGCCTGCGAGGGTATGCGTTTTTCCAGGCCAATGTGAACCCCCAGGGAGGTGCCGCAAGCTACCTGCAGGGCCCTGGCCGCCCGTACGACCAGATCTTCGGCGGGCAGCGGTTCGGGTGTGCTGCCGGGATGGCCCGGATCGCCCAGGTCGGCGCGGCTGATCTGGCCATCTGTGCGCAACTCAAAGTGCAGGGTGTCGCACCAGTCGATCAGCATGAAGGCCGACTGCAGCAGGTGGTAGCCATCGGCCCGCCGGCCCGTGATGTGCAAAAACAGGTTGAGCTTGGCGGGGGCGGGAACGTCGTAAATGGCTTTGAGCGGGCGCGCGTAAGCCGAAGAACGGGAGGCACTGGCGGGGCGTGTCACGTCTGAAAAATCCGTTTGATCCATTAAGCCGTTTGATCCGTTTGATCCGTGAATCCGTTGGCAATCCGCTGGCAATTCGTTAGCGCTGAGCAGACCCGGCGCCGGACCTTATTGATCCAGCACGACACGAAGGTCGGCCGGTGGTGTGGGCTGGGCTCTTTTGGCCGAAATGCGGCCCTCGCTGTGGCGGGACAAATCGGCAGACCAGCCGTTGACGCTGGCGTGGTCCCCCTGCAACCAGCCAAACAGCGCAGCCAGCGGCAAGGCCGCGCCCGTGGCCTGCTCCGTCAGGGCATCGATCGATGGATAGTGTTGCAGCTTCTCGTTGCCTGAATCCAGGATGGCTTCACCGGGTGACCAGCGCAGTACACCGAGGACATTGCCCAGCGGACTGATGAGTGTCAGCTCGCCACGCTCCGGCTGGCCCTTGAGCTCGAAACTGGCCGAAAAAGACTGTGCGGGTTCGCTGTGCACCTGCAGGCTGAGACGGCCGGCCCAGAAACCGTTTTTGGAGTCACTTATGCCTTTTGTTCCCGGAGGATGAGCGCATCCTGCTATCAAAAAAGTAGCGGAAAAAGTAGCAATCAGGCAGCCTGAAAAAAGGGCTGAACGCAGGCGGGTGAGGAGCAACAAGGGCAGGGATCCGGGGTTACAGCTTCACACGCAGGCGCTTGAGGGTTTCCTGCAGGGTCTCGTTGTCGGGGTTCAGCAGCAAGCCTTCCTTCCAGATTGCCGTCGCCCGTTCGCGCTGGCCCATGCTCCACAGGACCTCCCCGTAGTGCGCGGCAATTTCCGCGTCGGGTTTGGCCTTGTAGGCAGCCTCGAAAATGCGAAGCGCTTCGGTCTTGTTGCCCATGCGGTATTCAACCCAACCCAGGCTGTCCTTGATGAAGGGATCGGACGGCGCGAACCCGAGCGCTTTCTGGATCAGTTCGCGGGCTTCCGGCAGGCGAACGCCGCGCTCTGCCAGCGAATAACCGAGCGCGTTGTAAGCGTGGTGGTAATCGGGCTTGAGCTGGATGACCTTGCGCAGCAGGCGCTCCATCTCGCCCAGCGATGCAAGTTTCTCGGCCATCATGGCCTGGTCGTACAGCAGTTCAGGTTCATCGGGCGTCTTGGTCAGGGCCTGCGCCAGCACATCATGGGCAAGCCGGTATTGCTTGAGGTCGCGAAGCAGTCCGACTTCGGCATTGAGTTTGAGCCGTGCATCGGCGGGGTTGCGTTCCGGCAGCTGGCGGATCAGCTGCCGGCCCTCTTCGAGCTTGCCCTGGCTTGCCAGAATGGAGGCGCGGCGGGTTTGCGCCGCCGTCAGTTCAGAGGCATCCTCGATTTTGTTCAGCCAGTTTTCTGCGGCCGCGAAGTCCTTGCGTTTTTCAGCCACTTGCGACAGCGAGAGATAGGCTTGGGCCAGGCCGCGATTGCGGTCAGCCTCCGCGGCCTGCTGCTCCGCCAGTGCGACATAGCGTTGCAGTGAGGCCTGCGCCTGCGCGAGCTGGTTGTCCTGCAGTTGCAAAGAGCCCAGCACCAGCCAGCTTTCCGGGAAGTCGGGTTTTTCACGGGTCACCACCTGCAACTGGGTCGCCGCTTCTGCATAGCGCTGTGCATCCAGCAGGGCCCGCGCATACGCCATGCGGAATTCGGGCAGGGCCTTGGCGTTGCCTTCAAGGTATTTCTTGACCAGGTCTTCCGCCTCGGCCAGTTTGGGGTCCATCAGTTCCAGCGCCAACATGGCCGGGCCTTCAGCACGAGCGTCGGCGGCCTGGCCGCGTTTGGCCGCGTCGAGTGCGCCGTTGCTGTCGTCTGCGGCCAGCCGCATGCGGCCCACGGTGGCCCAGGCGGCGCCGGCGGTGGCGGGATTGTTCAGGTAGGTCTCCAGGCCCTCCTGCACCACGGTGCTGGACAGTGTTTTGTCAGTGACGCGGGCATAGGCGCGCGGCACTACGGCCAGGACCGCATTGCGCTCGGCCTCCGGCGCCAGGCCGATCTCGGTTTTCAGGGGGGCTGCTGTTTCGGCAATGCGGTTCAGTGCGATCAGGATTTGCAGCACATAGCGGTTGGCTTCGCGCGAGGCAGGCTGGGCCTGCTTCCAGGCCTGCGCGGCCTGCAGCGCGGCGTCGCCGGAGCGCGACTGCAGGGCAATTTCGGTAGCTCTCTGGTAGAGCAGGGCCTCTCCCGTTTTGCGGGCTGCGTCCAGCATCAGCGCGAAACCCGCGGCGGGCTCTCCATCCTGCGTGGTGATTTCACCCACAAGCAGCTGGTAAAACAGTGCGCTATCGAGCGGTGAGGAGGGCGGCGCTGCGTCCTGCGCTGCTTTGGCTTCGGCGAGCCCGGAAGGTGCGGCGGGCGCGGGCGCTTGGGTCTGCGCCAGCACCAAGGGGGCGGCGAGGTAGAGGCAGCCGAGGACACGGCTAAGTCTTTTCTTCATCAACCCATGATAATTGAAGCTCCGCGGATGCGTTTTCCCTCTTGTCCTCAGGGTCTGTCCCGCGGGTTGATGTTTGTTACCGCCTGACTGTGAGCCATGCCTGAACTGCCCGAAGTTGAAGTCACCCGCCTGAGTTTTGCAGACCGCATTGCGGGCGCCCGCATCGAGGCGGTATCCATGGGAAAACCGCTGCGCTGGCCGCTGGGCTGCAGTGCGCAGCGTCTCGTGGGCCTGCAGGTGCTGGCTGTGCGCCGCCGCGGCAAGTATCTCCTGGTCGACCTGAGCGATGGGTTGCTGCTGATTCACCTTGGCATGTCCGGCAGCGTGAGCTTTGGCTCGGGCCTTTCCTTGCCTGGCAAGCATGATCACTTTGACATGGTGACCAGCCTTGGAACCTTGCGCCTGAACGACCCGCGCCGTTTCGGCGCCGTGGTGTATGCCGGAGACGAGCACGACGCCGTGGCCCACAAGCTCCTGGGCCGGCTGGGTGTCGAGCCGCTCAGTGACGCGTTCGACGCGGCGGTGTTCCATCAGGCGCTCAAGCCCAGGCAGACCGCCATCAAGCAGGTCTTGTTGGGCGGCGAGGCCGTGGTGGGGGTGGGCAATATTTACGCATCGGAGGTGCTGTTTCTGGCCGGTATCCGGCCTACCACCAAGGCGTCCCGCATCAGCAAACCGCGTGCAGCGTTGCTTCACCGCGCCATTCGGCAGGTATTGACACAGGCCGTTACAAAAGGGGGAAGTACCCTCAGGGACTTTTCCAACGCCCAGGGCGAGGCGGGTCATTTTCAGCTTGACGCCATGGTGTACGACCGTGCCGGCATGCCCTGCAAGGTGTGCGGATCGCCCATCAAAAGTATTCGGCAGGGCCAGCGATCGACTTTTTATTGCGCCAGTTGCCAGAAACCGTGAGCGTTCCACAGAGGAAGCCCATGGTTGTTTCGGGTGGGCGATGCTATATTGACCGCTCACATCCACACAGTTGACTATGTCTTTTAACGAAAAATTTGATCAGCACGGCGTATGGCGACGCGGATTTGCCCTGCGACTGAAGCTGCTTGCCGAGTGGATGAAAGACCATGACCTGCTCGACGCCGCGGTGGAAGAGCGGTTGCACAGGCTGGAGTCGCAGGTGCGCTCCGACAAGGTCATGGTGGCCTTTGTGGCGGAGTTTTCGCGTGGCAAATCCGAGCTGATCAATGCCATCTTCTTTGCCGGCTATGGCCGCCGCATCATGCCGGCGAGCGCCGGCCGCACCACCATGTGCCCGACCGAGCTGGGCTATGACGCGGATGTGCCGCCCTGCCTGCGCCTGTTGCCGATCGAGACGCGCCTGCAGACCCAGGCGCTGATGGAATGGCGGATGGTGCCCGAAAAGTGGACGCGCGTTGACCTGGACGTGAACGACCCGGCCCAGCTGGCGCAGGCGCTCGAGAAGGTCGCCGAAGTCCGGCATGTCACCCAGGAAGAGGCCCGCCTGCTCGGGTTCTGGAACGACAGCACCCCCGAAGACAACCCCCTGGTAGGCGCCGATGGCCTGATCGAGGTGCCGAAGTGGCGTCATGCACTGATCAACATTGCGCATCCCCTGCTCAAGCAGGGCCTGGTCATCCTCGATACGCCGGGCTTGAATGCAATTGGCGCCGAGCCTGAGCTGACCGTCAGCCTGATTCCCCAGGCGCATGCGGTGGTGTTCATCCTCGCCGCCGATACGGGTGTGACCAAATCCGACCTTTCCATCTGGCGCGAACACCTCATCACCGAGGGCGATGCCAGCGACGCACGCCTAGTAGTGCTGAACAAGATCGACACCATGTGGGACGCCTTGAGCACACCCGAGCAGGTGCAGGCGCAAATTGACCGGCAAAGGGTGACATCGGCCGAAATCCTGGGACTGCCCGAGTCGCAGGTCATTCCCGTTTCTGCGCAAAAGGGACTGCTTGCCAAAGTGACGGGCGACAAGGCGCTGTTGCAGGCCAGCCGTTTGCCGGTGCTTGAGCTTGCGCTGGCGCAGGGTGTGATGGGTCAGCGCCAGAAGATCCTGCGCACGGCAGTGGCCGGCGGCATTGGCGAGCTGAGAGTCGAGGCGGGGCGCGCCATGCATATTCGCCGGCGTGATCTGGCCGAGCAGATGATTGAGCTGCGCGGCCTGAGGGGTAAAAACATCTCGGTGATCAAGCACATGCGCACGCGCATCGAGCAGGAGCAGGGCGAGTTTGACACCAGCGGCGCCAAAATACATGCGGTGCGGTCCGTGCACCTTAAATTGCTTCGGGATATGTTCAACCTGCTCAGCACGCCGACGCTGAAGGCCGAGCTGGCCGAGCTGACCGCCACGCTCAAGAAGTCGGGCATCAAGCTCGGCGTGAAGAAGGCTTACGGTCAGACCTTTTCGCGGCTGCGCGAGGGCCTGCAAAAGTGCCAAATCCTCAGTGGCGAAATCCAGTCCATGCTGACCGCCTCTTTTCGGCAGTTGAATGCTGAATTCAGCTTCTCGCTGCAAGCTCCCAAGGAGCCCGAGTTGACCCGGTATGTGAACGATCTGGAGCTCATACAGCGCAGCCACCTGCAATACCTCGGGGTCAGCAATATGCTCAAACTCTCGCAGGCGGAGTTTTCCGAGCGGCTGGTTCGGGCGCTGGCCACGCGCCTGCGTGTCGTGTATGAGTCCGCCTTGGGCGAAGTGGAGCTCTGGAACAAGTCGGCGGCTTCGCAACTGGATGCGCAGCTGCGCGAGCGGCGCCGCAATTTCGGGCGCAGGCTCGAAGCGATTGAGCGTATCCAGCAGGCCGCATCTGGCCTGGACGAGCGGATTGCCGAGATTGAAGACCAGGAGAATGTGCTCAATGAGCTTGACACCAAGCTCAAAGAGCTGACCGAGCACCTGATGGTCGGGCCTGCAACCCATCCCAGGGAAGAAGAGCCGGCGGCTTCCACAGAACAGGTGGCGTTGAGCCAGGTTGCCTGACCTTGATTCCTGACCGTTGATGATGGCCGCAGGCGCCGCGCCCAAAGGCAGGCCGACCACCCCGCCTGCTCGCCCGCAGGGCGGGAAACCGGATCTCGCGCGACCGGCGCTGTCAGGTTTTGCCGTGAAAATCGTGCGCTGGCAGGCCACGCATGGACGCAATAGCCTGCCCTGGCAAAACACGCGCGACCCCTACCGTGTCTGGCTGTCGGAGATCATGCTTCAGCAGACCCAGGTTGCCACCGTGCTCGACTATTACGCCCGGTTTTTGCAGCATTTCCCTGCCGTCAGCGACCTGGCCGCTGCCTCGCAGGATGAGGTGCTGGCCTTGTGGAGCGGTCTGGGCTACTACAGCCGTGCACGCAACCTGCATCGTTGCGCGCAGGAGGTGATGCAGCTGCACGCAGGGCAGTTTCCGCGTACCGCCGAACAGCTTCAAACCTTGCCGGGCATAGGCCGCTCTACCGCGGCTGCCATTGCGTCATTTTGTTTTGGAGAGCGCGTCGCGATCCTGGACGGCAACGTCAAACGGGTGCTTACGCGGGTGCTGGGCTTTTCGGCCGACCTGGCGCAAGGCGCCAATGAGCGCGCACTGTGGAACATGGCCACCGACCTGCTGCCAACGCAGAATCTGCCAGACAGCATGCCGCGCTACAGCCAGGGGTTGATGGATCTGGGCGCCACAATTTGTGCCGGCCGGCAGCCGCAATGCCTGTTGTGCCCGGTGCAGAACCTGTGCAGTGCCCGCGCGACCGGTGAACCCGAAAAATACCCCGTCAAAACGCGAACACTCAAACGCAGTTCGAAGGCGCTGAGCCTGTTATGGGCGCAAAGGCCGGACGGGTCGGTATGGCTTGAAAAGCGTCCTGCGTCCGGCATCTGGGGCGGGCTGTATTGCCTGCCGGTGTTTGACAGCGATGACGCCCTGAAAGCTTTTTTGCCTGCCGGCGTGCACGGCAGGCTCGAGCCCTTGCCGCATTTCGTCCATGTGCTGACGCACAGGGATTTGCATCTGGCCCCTTGGATCGCAGGCTTTAGCGCGGGCCAGGCCATGCCGAAAGCGATGGACGCGGGGGCGAGATCCGGTGCATGGTTTGGCCCGGCGCAATGGCCGGGTTTGGGCTTGCCTGCACCCATCCGCAAACTGCTGCTGCAGGATGCGCCGGCATGACCTGAATGTGGGCGATGCGCTGGGTTGCTACCGCTTGATCAGCCGGCATCCAGTTCGCGATGCCGTTTCAGGGTAGGCCACTGCCTGCCAAACGACTCAGCCAGCTTTTCCACCAGGTAAACGGAGCGGTGCTGGCCACCGGTGCAGCCGATGGCCACGGTCACATAGCTGCGGTGATCCTTCACCAGTGCCTGCAACCAGTGATCAAGGAACTTCTTGATATCCCTGAACATGTCGGCCACCTCTGCATGCGCCTTCAGGTAATCGGCAACGGCCTGGTCGCACCCTGTCAGGTGGCGAAGGTCCGGTTCGTAATGCGGGTTGGGGAGCATCCGCACGTCAAAGACGTAGTCGGCATCCAGTGGCACCCCCCGCTTGAAGGCAAATGACTCAAACACCAGCGTCAGTTGGGGTGCCGGGGCGGCGATCAGCGATTTCACATAGGCCTGCAACTGCGAGGCGCGGATCATGCTGGTGTCCAGCACATGGGATTGCTCGCGTATGTCGCCCAGCAGCTCGCGCTCCAGCTCAATGGCATCGACCAGCGCCCGGTGCTGGTCGGCCGTATCGCCGCGCGACAGCGGGTGCAGCCGGCGGGTTTCGGAAAAGCGCCGCACCAGCGTGTCGGTGCTGGCGTCTAGAAACAAGGACTGGACGGTCACGCCCTGTGCCTGCAATTGCCGCAGCTGCTGCGGAACAAGCGGCAATGATGTGGCGCTTCGCACATCCATCGCGATGGCCACTTTTCGGGGGCCGCGCTGGTGCTCGAGCGCTACAAAAGGCGTCAGCAACTCCGGTGGCAGGTTGTCCACGCAGTAATAGCCGGCGTCTTCCAGCGCGTGCAGGGCCACGGACTTGCCCGAGCCCGACATGCCGGTGATGAGTACCATTTCCAGAGCCATCATTGGCCCAGCATTTCCTTGGCATGCGCAAGCGTGGTGCCCGACAGGCGTTCACCACCCAGCATGCGGCCAACCTCCGCCACGCGCTGTTCGCCATTGACGTGGTCCACGGTGCTGACAGTCGCACCTTTTTCGGTGCGCTTGGCCACCACCAGATGCTGGTCGGCACACGCAGCGACCTGGGGCAGATGGGTCACAGCCATGACCTGCCGGTCTTTGCCCAGCTGCTTCATCAGGCGGCCAACGGTTTCAGCCACGGCGCCGCCCACGCCCGAATCAACTTCATCGAAGATCAGGGTTTGCGCCTGGCCCAGCTGGCTGGTGGTGACGGCAATGGCGAGCGCGATGCGCGACAACTCGCCGCCTGACGCGACCTTGCCGACAGGACGGGGCGTGCTGCCGCTGTGGCCGGCGACCAGGAATTCGGCCTGCTCAAGCCCATGCTGGGCAGGTTGCTCCAGCTTGCCGAGCGAGACGTCAAATTTTCCACCCTGCATGCCCAGGCCCTGCATGGCTTGTGTGATGGCCCTGGCGAGCAGGGGGGCTGCCTTGCTGCGGGACTTGGAGACCTGGCGGGCTTCTTCCATATAAGCCGAGCGGGCAAGGTGCTCATTTTTTTCCAGCTGGACCAGATCCGCCGCTTCATCGAGCCGGTGCAGGTCACTTTGCCAGGAGGCCAGCAATTCAGGCAGCTCGGCAGGCGTGCGTTTGTAACGCCTGGCCAGGCTGACCCAGAGAGACAGGCGCTCATCCAGTTCGGCCAGCCGCTGCGGCTCCAGCTCGGCATGCCTTGCATAGCCGTTCAGTGAGTGAACGGCATCTTCGACCTGCGCCAATGCGCTGTTCAAAACCTCGGCAAGCCCTTTGAATTCAGGCTCTATGTGCTCCTGATTTTGCAGTGATGAAATGGCGCGGCCGAGCAGGGCTGTGGCGTTGTCGTCGGCTTCCTGCAGGGCGTCGACGGCGGTCTGCACCGCATCGCGCAAGGCCTGGGCATTCGAAAGGCGACCGTGCTGGGCATTGAGCTCGTCCCATTCATCCACGCCCGGTGCCAGCTTTTCCAGCTCGCCGATCTGCCAGGCCAGGCGTTCGCGTTCACGCTGCAGGCTGTCCTGGGCGGCGCGCGCGTCGGTCAATGTTTTCTGGGCCGCACGCCACGCTTGCCAGCACTGGGAGAGCGTGACGGTGGACAGGTCCGCATAGGAGTCCAGCAGGCCGCGCACCGCGTCGGGGCGGGTCAGGCTCTGCCAGGCGTGCTGGCCATGGATGTCCACCAGCTGGTCGGCGATTTCCTTGAGCTGGGTGGCGGTGGCCGCGCTGCCATTGATCCAGGCCCGGCTTTTTCCCTGCGAATCAATCGTGCGGCGCAGCAGCAGGCTGCCGTCCGCCTGGAGTCCGGCCTGCTCAAGCCACGGCGCCAGGCCGGCGGGGCTGTCAAATTCCGCACTGATCTCGCAGCGCGCAGCGCCCTCACGGACCACGCCGGCATCGGCGCGTGCGCCCAGCGCCAGCTGCAGGGCGTCAATCAATATCGATTTACCGGCCCCGGTTTCCCCGGTGAGGACGGTAAATCCATCCGACAGATCCAGGTCCAGTGCATGGACGATGACAAAATCGCGAAGCGAAATGCTTTTGAGGCTCATAAGTTAAATCCGGGCCAGGAGGTCAGCCGGGGCGCTTCAGGCCACGCCTTCATTCCAGTGCAGTTTTTTGCGCAGGGTATCAAAATAACTCCATCCCTTGGGGTGCAGGAACCGCATCTGGTGCTCCGATCGCCTGACGGTGATCCGGTCGCCATGCAGCAAGGTGGCCAGCGACTGCATGTCAAAGTTGGCGCTGGCATCCCGGCCCGCCACTATTTCAATCGTAATTTCCCCCGCATCTGACAGCACGATGGGCCTGTTTGACAAGGTATGCGGGGCAATCGGAACCAGTATCCAGCCGGGGATGGACGGGTGCAGCAAGGGGCCGCCGGCGGAGAGGGCATAGGCCGTGGAGCCGGTGGGAGAAGCAATGATCAGGCCGTCAGCGCGCTGGTTGGCCACAAAGCGGCCATCGACTTCCACACGCAGCTCCACCATACCGGCGGTCGCGCCGCGATTGACCACGACGTCATTCATGGCCGTTGCGCTGAAGACGCAGCGCCCGTCGCGCACCACCTTGGCCTGCATCATCCAGCGCCGGTCTTCCTCAAACTCGCCGCGCAGCATGGGTTTGAGCGTGTCCTGGTAATCGTCAAACGAGATGTCGGTGATGAAACCGAGCCGGCCCTGGTTGATACCCACCAGCGGAATGCCAAACTGGGCCAGCAGCCGGCCGATGCCCAGCATGGTCCCGTCGCCGCCAACCACCAGGGCGAGGTCGCACTGGGCGCCTATGCCGGCCGCATCCAGCGTGGGGAACTGCGTCAGGCCGGTGTTGCTGGCGGTGTCCTGCTCAATCGCCACATCGCAGCCCTGCGTGCCCAGAAAGTGCGCAATGTCTTCCAGCGCAGAACGGGACCCCTGGGCGTGGTACTTGCCGATCAGTGCGACATGGCGAAATTGCGACTTCATCATCAAATTACATCACAACATGGTTTCGGAAGCTTCGTAGAATGTCAGTATGCTTGATGATCGTGCCCGGTTGTTGCTCAAGGCGCTGGTGGAGCGCTACATTGCTGATGGTCAGCCGGTCGGGTCGCGCACGCTGTCCAGGGCCTCCGGTCTTGAATTGTCTCCCGCCACCATACGCAATGTCATGAGCGATCTGGAGGAACTGGGCCTGATTGTCAGCCCGCATACCTCAGCCGGCCGCATTCCAACCGCCCGCGGCTACCGCCTCTTCGTCGACACCATGCTCACCACGCAGCGCGACCAGCTTTCTTCGGGGGGGCAGATCACCGCCCCCAGGCTGGCACCCGACCAACCGCAGAAAGTGATCAGCAACGCCGCCCACATGCTGTCCAGCCTGTCGCAGTTCGTCGGTGTCGTCATGGCGCCGCGCCGCACGTCGGTGTTTCGGCATATCGAGTTTTTGCGCCTGTCGGAAAAACGGTTTCTCGTGATCATCGTCTCGCCGGACGGCGACGTGCAAAACCGCGTCATCTTTACCGAGGCCGACTACACGCAGTCTCAATTGATCGAAGCCTCCAATTTCCTCAATTCGCACTATGCGGGCATGGCTATTGAAGAAGTGCGCGAGCGCCTGCAAAACGAGGTGGAAGTGCTCCGGGGCGAAATCGCCGCCCTGATGCAGGCTGCCGTCCAGGTCAGTTCCGAGGCTATCGAATCGCGTGACGAAGTGGTGGTTTCGGGCGAGCGCAACCTGCTGGCCGTCAGCGATTTCTCCAGCGACATGGGCAACCTGCGCAAGCTCTTCGATCTTTTTGAGCAGAAGGCACAGCTGATGCGCCTGCTCGACGTATCAAGCCGTGCCGAGGGTGTGCGCATTTACATTGGCGGCGAAAGCCAGGTCATTCCCTACCAGGAACTCTCGGTGGTGACGGCGCCTTACGAGGTGGACGGCCAGGTCGTGGGAACACTGGGTGTTATCGGCCCCATGCGCATGCCCTATGAAAAAATGATCCAGATTGTCGATATCACCTCCAAACTGGTCAGCACGGCCCTAAGCCACAGCAAGTAGGCCCTTACAATCTGCCTTGTTGATGGGGGGCGTTAGCTCAGTTGGTTAGAGCAGAGGACTCATAATCCTTTGGTCGTTGGTTCAAGTCCAACACGCCCTACCAGTGCATTTGCGCCTCAGCCCCGGTTCCGGGTCTGGGGCGTTTCTACAAGCAGGGCCTCTTCTACAAAGCTGGATATCGCGGAGCCAGGTTTCGGTTGCCCGATTACTTCGCCCAGGAGGGGGTAAAACCCGAGCGCGAGGTGCGGGCGAATATCACGGAGGGACTCTCGTTCACATCCACCACGAACGGTTCCACAAACCTTCGACCGCGCGACAGGAAGACCAGTTCGAAGTTCCGTCGTATGGACGGTGAAACATGGGGCTCTTTGCGTTGCCCTACGGACTTGCAATCGTAGGTATACGCCACCCCAAAGGGCGTCCATTCCTCGGGAACCGCCCTGGCGCCCCGGTTGATGCAAACCTTGCTTTCTTCCCATTCGATACTTTCCAGCTTGTCGTCGACAAGAGTGCTGGAGATATAACTTTCCTGAAGCGACAACCGGTTCCCCACCATCTCCAAAGTCCGCAGGTTGCCGTTAAAGGAAAAGTCGGTAAGCACATGGGCATAGAGCGGAGGTTTGCCCTCGTCGGCCGCGGCGACGGCCACGCGAAGGAGGCCTGCCAGCGCCGTCAGTTCCTGCTGTTTCCCGGGGGTGCTGTCGTTTCGTGTGGTCGCTACCGCGCAAAGATTGAAGCCGCCGGAGGTCACCGTGCATTCGTACTCCCGTGAACGCGTGGCAGATATCGACACCATGGTCAGGACGCCTTCAAGGGTCCCGCGGTAGCCCATCTTTGGGCGGATGCCCGAAAGCCTCGTTGACTCCAGGAGCTTTCTGGTGACTTGTTCTGACAACACAGGCTTGAGTTCTTCAGGCAACGCCACGGTACTCGCGACCTCGCGCTGGGCCAGGGCCGGAGTGCTCCAAAAAGCTGATGCTGTCCACAGGATCGCCGAGGCAGAAAATATCGCGAGGGCAGCGCGGGCTTTCTGCGGCGACCCCAACTGTTTGACGTGACGCATAGGAGTACTCTCAAAGCTCAAAGTCGGAGCCGCAAGTTTTTAATTGTGACGGCACTACCATTTAAATATTACTCCCAGGTTCGCCGTTTCCTGGGAGTTCGTCCTGCAGCCATCAACGTACAGAAAAAGAAAGGGCTTGCAACACAAGGACAAACGGGACAAGCGGGACAGACGGGACAAGAGCTGCAAGCCGTTATGTCCAGACTGCCCGGATCATCGCGGCAGCGGTGGCATGTCGAGCGTCACGAGGGCAGGGCCGTTGCGTGTTGCTCCCAGTGTGGCCTGACGCGCTGCCGTCGACTGCAGGATCAGACCCTCTTCGACTTCACTGCCCACACGAAATGGCCGCGCAGGCTTGCCGTCGATGGCGATCAGTGCGGCGCCGCCGCCAGGGGAGCCGGCCACTACGCCATGCAGGGAAAACCGGCTGGCAAGGCTGACTTGTGGTGAGGGTGTTGGGGCTGCTGCGCCCAGCACGCGCGCGACGGCCAGCGGATCGAGGGACGCGGGGCTCGCTGCGGTGACGGGCACCGGCTCGGCCATACCGCGTCCGGGGGCCAGTCGCAGTCCCCAGTACACCAGGCTCGCAGCAGCGAGTGCCCAGACTACCAGCGTAATGGCCCGCAAGCCCAGCCTGCTTTGTGAAAGTATTACCACGCTGAGATTATGATGGAAGCACACTGGTCTACCGACATGCCAACCATGACCTCTCTCAAGTTTTTCGCGCGCCGTAGCCTGCAGGCTGGCTTCACCCTGATTGAGCTGATGGTCGTTCTGGTCATCATCGGTGTGCTGGCGGCGCTGATTGTTCCCAATGTGCTGGACCGTGCCGATGATGCGCGTGTCATGGCGGCCAGAACCGATGTGAACAACCTGAGCCAGGCGCTCAGGCTCTACAAGCTGGACAACCAGCGCATGCCCACCGCCGAGCAGGGCCTGCAGGCGCTGATCGTCAAGCCCACGAGCGGGCCGATTCCGGCCAACTGGAAATCCTACGTGGAAAAGCTGCCCAACGATCCCTGGGGCCGTCCTTACCAGTACCTCAACCCCGGCATCAAAGGGGAAGTCGATGTCATGTCTCTGGGGGCCGACGGCCAGGCCGGCGGTGAAGGCAAAGATGCTGACATCGGCAGCTGGCAATAGGGATATTGCCTCCATTCCCGTCCCTGCACGTGCTGCCCCGGGAGCCCGTGCCCGCAATCCCCGCAACTGGGGGTTTACCTTGCTCGAACTCCTCGTGGTGGTGGCTATCATGGCACTGGCCACGGCCGGCGTGACGCTGGCGCTGCGCGACAACGCCCAGACCACGCTGGAGCGCGAGGCGCTGCGGCTGGCGGTCTTGTTTGAGTCGGCCCGCGCGCAGTCGCGTGCAAGCGGTGTAGCGGTGTACTGGCACACCACCGCCGAGGGTTTTCGCTTCGAAGGTCTGCCGTCCAAGGCTTTACCCGCCAGGTGGCTGGCCGAAGGCACGATGGTTCGCGGCAGCCCCAGCGTGCAGCTCGGACCCGAGCCCATCATTGGCCCGCAGGCGGTGGAACTTTTCAGCGTCAGCCAGTCTGATCGCACCCTGCGCGTCGCCACCGACGGGCTGCGTCCCTTTGCCGTTCAGGGAGCGGTCCAGCCATGACGCCGCATCGGTCTCCGCCACAGCTACAGCTACGGGCACGCCGTTCCTCGGCGGGCTTCACGTTGATCGAGGTGCTGGTGGCCCTGGGCATTGTGGCGATCGCCCTCGTGGCGGGCTTTCAGGCGACGAGCGCCCTGACCAACAACGCCTGGCGCCAGTCCGACGTTCTGCTTGCGCATTTGTGCGCGGAAAACCAGCTGGTCAAGGTTCGCCTGTCGCGGCAGATGCCCGGCATCGGCGACAGCACGGAGGCCTGCGAGCAGGCCGGACGCGGCCTGCAGGTCACGCTGTCGGTGCAGCCCACACCCAACCCCGAATTCCGGCGCGTGGATGCGCAGGTGAGCGACGGCAACACGCCGATCCTCCAGCTGTCCACGGTGGTGACGCGCTATTGATCTATTGAGCTATGCAGGCGGACCCCATGCGAACCCAAGCCCGAAGCAGCGGCTTTACCTTGATCGAAGTGCTGGTGGCCATCACGGTCATGGCGCTGCTGGCCGTGCTCAGCTGGCGCGGCCTCGACGGGATGGCGCGCGCGCAGGCCCAGACCAGCCAGCGTGCCGACGAGGTGCTGACACTGCAGGCCGGCCTTGCGCAATGGAAAGTCGATCTGGATGCGCTGGCCCAGCTGCCCCGTGTGAGCAACCTGGATTGGGATGGCCGCGTGCTACGCATGACGCGGCGCACGGCCTCGGGCGGCGAGGGCGTGCTGGTGGTGGCATGGACCCGCCGCATCGATGCGGCTGGGGGGCAGTGGCTGCGCTGGCAGTCGCCGGTGCTGAGTACCGCAGCCGACTGGAACGAGTCCTGGAGCCGGGCGGCGCTTTGGGCGCAAAACGCCAGCACCGAGGATCGCGCGCGCGAAGTGCCTGTGACGCCGCTGGAAGACTGGCAACTCTTTTATTTCCGCAGCGACGCGTGGACCAATCCGCAGTCCAGCGACGGTAGCCGGGGGACGGCCATGACCCCGCCGGCGGCCGCGCAGCCCGTGTCCCAGCAGACTGTTGTGCCCGACGGCATCCGCCTGGTGCTGACCCTGCCGCCCGGTCAGGCGATCAGTGGCAAGCTCACCGTTGACTGGGTGCGCCCAACTTTCGGAAGCGAGAAGTCTTGATGCCCCCACGCTTGTCACTGCGTGTACTGCGCGAGGCCTTGCAGGCCGCGGCTCGCGAGACGCTTCGCCTCTGTCGCCCGTCCAAGCCTGCGCAGGCAGGCTTGGAGCCCCGGGGCTCCAGCCCCTCGGGGCCGCTGCGCCTGCGGTCTGGCGAAGCCAGTCCCGCGGCCCCTGCTGGGGTGGAGAGCCTCCACGGTTGCTTACTGCGCCTGCGGTCTGGCCCTTCGACAGGCTCAGGACAGGCCAAGGCCGGTCCCGCGGCCCCGGCTGGAGGGAAGAGCCTCCACGCTCGCTCACTGCGTATAGCGCTCGAGTCGGGTGCGGCGCTTCTGAGTGCCATGCTCACCGTGACACTGGTGGCTACCTTTGCCGCGGCGGCGCTCTGGCAGCAGTGGCGCAGTGTGGAAGTGGAGGCGGCTGAGCGTGCCCGGGTGCAGTCGGCATGGATTCTGACGGGCGCCCTGGACTGGACGCGCCTGATCCTGCGTGAGGATGCCCGTGCGGGCGGGGCTGACCATCTGGCTGAGCCGTGGGCCGTGCCCTTGAATGAAGCGCGGCTGTCGAGCTTTCTGGCCATTGACAAGAATGCCAGCGAAACCGAGCGCGAAGCGTTTCTCTCCGGCCAGGTGAGCGACTTGCAGGGCAGGCTCAACGTGATCAACCTGGTTGCAGGCAACGCGATTTCGGAACCCGCCATGGCCAGCTTTGGCCGGCTGTTCGAGTTGCTGGGTTTGCCGGTCCAGCAGTTGAATACCCTGGCCAGCCAATTGCTGCAGGTCTCACAGGCCGGCGCTCAGGCGGCTACCCAGCAGACACCCCTGATGCCCCAGCGGGTCGAGCAGCTGGTCTGGCTGGGGCTTGCTCCCGAGACGCTTGCCGCGCTGGAACCCTACATCACGTTGCTGCCCGTGCGCACCCCCGTCAACCTCAATACCGCCAGCGCTGAAGTTATTTACGCCAGCACACCCGGGCTGGAGATGGCCGAAGCGCAAAAACTGGTGGCCGCGCGTGCGCGCAACCACTTTCGAACGCTGGCCGATGCCAATCAGCAACACAGTGGCCCAAGCGGCGCGTTCAATGACGGGCAGCATGCGGTGGCCTCCCGGTTTTTCGAAGTACGCGGCAGATTGCGGCTCGACCAGACCGAAGTCCAGGAGCGTTCAGTGCTGCAGCGCGACGGCCTGACGGTGCGCACGCTCTGGCGCGACCGGGGCGTCGTCACGGTGGCAGACGTGGCCCGCCGCTGAGATGCCGAGAAGAATTGCATCCATTGCATCCGGCCGCGGTCGGGGGTACGTTGAGGGTACGTTGGGGTCGTTGGGGTATTCATAGTAAAACGCTACCCTACAATGAAATGAACCGGGGTCTTTGCCCATGAGCACACTGATCGTTTACCTACCCTTGGCGGCACCCGGTGCCGCGGCGAGCTATGACTATGTACGCACGCACGACGGTCGAACGATGACGGACCACGCCAGTGTGCCGCTGGCCCTGCTGCCGGCTGCCGAGCGTGGCGGCGAGGTGATCGCCGTCGTGCCCGTGGGACTGTTGTCGTGGCACTTGGTCGAATTGCCCAAAGGCGTTGGCATGGGCTCACCGCGACTGCGGTCCATCCTGGAAGGCCTGCTCGAAGACCGGCTGCTGGACGAGCCGGAGCAACTGCATCTGGCACTGGCGCCGGGTGCCGTTGCTGGCGGACGGGCCTGGGTTGCTGTTTGCGACAAGCAGTGGCTGCGTGGGCACCTGCAGGCACTGGAACTCGCGCAACGCCCGGTCACCCGCATCGTGCCGGAGTTTTCCCCCGCGACGGGCCCTCTGTACCTGCACGCTGTGGGTGAGGCCGACCTGCCGCGGCTGCTGGTTACCGGCGACGTTGCAGCGGGCGTGATGCTGCTTCCCCTGAACGTCGCAGCACTGACCCTGATCCCGGTCACCAGTGAATCCGATGAAGAGCTTCAGGCCCTGGCTGAACCCGGCGTGGCCGCGCTGGCCGAGCAGGTGCTTCAGCGCAAGGTCGGCGTGATGACCCGGCCCCAGCGCTGGCTCGAGGCCGCCCGCTCACCCTGGGACCTGGCGCAGTTTGAGCTGGCCTCGTCGAGCCGCGCTCGCACGGTCAAACGCCTATTCAGTGTGCTCCGCGAGCTATGGCAATCGCCTGCCTGGCGACCGGCGCGGTGGGGCGCTGCATTGCTGCTGCTGGTCAATCTGGTCGGGCTGAACGCCTGGGCCTGGAAAGAGCAGTCAGCACTGCAGGCCCGGCGTGCTGCCGTCAGGGACACCCTGACGCAGACCTTTCCGCATGTCAGGGTGGTGGTCGATGCGCCGCTGCAAATGGAACGTGAGGTGGCGGCGTTGCGGCAGGCCACCGGAGCCGCCTCCGGGCGGGATCTGGAGGCCATTCTGGCGGCTCTGGGCACGACCATGGCTCCTGGCCGGACTGCGGGCGCCATTGAATTCGTGGCGGGCGAGGCCCGCATCAAGGGCCTGCAACTCGGTCCCGAGGAAGCGTCCAGCCTGTCCGTCCAACTCAAGGGCCAGGGCTACAGCGCGCGGGCGGAAGGCGACACCATGTTCATCAAGCAGGAGCTGGCCCCATGAAAATCGCCGATGCCCTGGTCCCTCTTCAGGCGCGCTGGCATGCACTTGGCCAACGCGAGCAAACCTTGCTCCGCAGCGTCGCGTTGCTGGTCGGGCTGGCATTGCTCTGGTGGGTGCTGATGGTGCCCCCGTTGCGCACCTTGCGCCAGGCTGAGGCGCAGCAGCGTAGCCTGGATGCGCAGTGGCAGAAAATGCAGGGCCTGCGGGTGCAGGCTCAGGCCCTGCAGGCGCAGCCCAGGATCAGCCGTGATGATGCGCTGCGCGCTCTCCAGGCTTCGGTGAAGCTTCTGGGCGCGTCTGCGCAGCTGAGTGTGGTGGGCGACCGCGCCACCGTCACGCTGCGCAACACGCCGGCCGACGCTTTGGCCCAGTGGTTGGCCCAGGCGCGTGCAAATGCGGGCGCCATACCGGATGAGGCGCGCCTGGTGCGCAATGCGTCCAACCCGGCCGGTCCGGCCGTGTGGGACGGCATGCTGGTACTGAGGCTTCCGGTGCAGTAGGCCGGTCCCGTTTCATTCGGTCATCTCCCTGCTTCACGTCTTCAAGCCTTCAAGCCAAGCCTGAACCCCACCGTGTTGCGCCCCCGAGCTTCCTCCCGCCATCCTGCCGAAGTTGCACCATGGCGCTGGGCGCTTTCGGGCGCCTTGATCGGGTTGGTTACGGCTTTACTCGTGTACGCGCCGGCGGCCTGGCTGGCTGCGGCCGTGTCCGGGGCCACCTTGGGGCGGGTTGAATTGATTGAGGCGCGCGGTACGGTCTGGACCGGTTCGGCCAGGCTGCTGCTGACGGGGGGTGCCGGCAGCCGCGACAGCGCTATTCTGCCGGGGCGTGTGGACTGGCATCTGCGTCCCAGCTTGTTGGCCCTGAACCTGCAAGTGACCGCCGACTGCTGCACGCCCACGCCGCTGCGGGGGCGACTGGCCCCGCGCCGGGGCGGGGTGATCCTGCAGGTGGCCGATGGCGCAACGCAATGGCCGGCGGCCATCCTGGCGGGGTTGGGTACCCCCTGGAACACCGTACAGGCCGAGGGCAGCCTGCGGCTCGTAACGCAAAACCTTTCCCTGGAATGGACTGGAGGCCGGACGGCGGTGTCGGGGCGCGCGGAGCTGACGGCGCTGAGCCTGTCGTCGCGCCTGTCTACCCTCAAACCCATGGGGAGTTACCGCATGACCCTCATCGGAGGTAACACAACCTCACTGGAACTTGCTACGCTCGAGGGAAACCTGCAATTAAGTGGCAATGGGCGCTGGGTGGGTTCACATCTGCGTTTTGAGGGGGTTGCCAGCGCCCAGCCTGAGCATGAAGCGGCACTGGCCAACCTGCTGAACATCATCGGGCGCCGTGACGGTAGTCGTTCCATCATTACCTGGGGTTAAGAAGTATGACAAACATCCAGACCCAAGCCCATGTGCTCTCAACCCTGGCCACATTGCCCAGGTTTCCGATCGCTGTCGTTTCGATTGCGGCTTGTGTTCTTTTTGCAGGGGATGGAAGGCCATTGCATGCCCAAACACCGCGAACCAGCCCGGCGCCGGGCAATGGCGCAACGCGGCCGGGCGGCCCGGTCACCCTGAATTTTGCCAACGCGGAAATCGAAGCCGTGGCACGCACCATGGCGGTCATTACCGGCCGCAATGTGGTGGTGGATCCGCGTGTCAAGGGCACGATGACGCTGGTGACCACCTCGCCGGTGACGCCGGCGCAGGCGCTGCGGCAGTTTTCCGCGCAATTGCGGACGCAGGGCTTCGCGCTGGTGGAGTCCGCCGGCCTGTACCTCGTGGTGCCGGAGGCGGATGCCAAGCTGCAAAGCGGCACCGTGTCCGCCGGTCGCGTGCCGCCCGCGAGCGGGCAGATCCTCACCCAGATTTTCCGGCTCAATCACGAGACGGCCAACAATCTGGTGCCGGTATTGCGCCCGTTGATCAGCCCGAACAACACCATCAATGTGAACCCGGGGAACAATTCGCTGATCATCACTGATTACGCCGACAACCTGCAGCGCATCGGCACCATCATCGCGGCCCTCGATGTGGCGAATGCCACGGGCGTGGAGGTCATCCGCCTGCAGCACGCCATCGCCACCGACCTGGCACCGCTGGTTTCCCGCCTTATCGACTCCGCAGGCCCCGGGGGCGTCGTTCCGGGCCAGGCCGACACGTCCTTCAGGACGACGCTGTTGGCCGAACCGCGCAGCAACTCGCTGATCGTGCGCGCCGCCAATCCGGCGCGCCTGGCGTTGGTCAGGACGCTGGTGGAAAGGCTCGATCAGGCTGCGCTCGGTGCTACCAGCGCGGATCCTGCCAGCGGCAATATTTATGTGGTTTACCTGAAGAACGCCGATGCCACCAAGCTGGCGACCACCTTGCGGGCCGCCATGGCGGCAAACACCCTCGGCGCCATTGCGGCGGGCCCCGTGGTAACCGGTGCCCCGCTGCCTGGTCCCGGATCAGTCGTAGCGGCAGGCGCCGCAACCGCCACCCTCACCAGCAGCCAGCCATCCACCGGCGGGCAGATCCAGGCCGACCCGTCCACCAACTCATTGATCATCACCGCGCCCGAGCCGCTATATCGCCAGCTGCGTGCGGTGATCGACAAACTTGACGCGCGGCGCGCCCAGGTCTTCGTTGAAAGCCTGATCGCCGAGGTCAATGCCGACAAGGCTGCCGAGTTTGGCATCCAGTTCCAGGGCGCGCTGGGTAAAAAGGGCGACAACAACATTGGCCTGCTGGGTACCAACTTCAACGTCGGCGGGACCAATATCATCACCCTCGCCACCCAGGCTGCCGCCGGCGTCATCGCGCCGTCCACGGGGGCCAACCTTGGCGTGGCGCACCTGACCAACGGCGTGTATGTGCTGGGATTCCTGGCGCGATTCCTGGAGGCCAACGGCGCCGGCAATATCCTTTCGACTCCCAACCTGCTGACGCTGGACAACGAGGAGGCGCGTATCGTGATTGGTCAGAACGTGCCGTTTATCACCGGCCAGTACACCAACGCCAACACCAGTGCCGGTTCAGTCAATCCGTTCCAGACCATCGAACGAAAAGATGTGGGCCTGACGCTGCGGGTAAAACCCCAGATCAGTGAAAACGGCACCGTGAAAATGCAGATCTTCCAGGAAGTCAGCAGCGTGCAGCCTTCATCGATCAACTCCGCAACCGGCCTGATCACCAACAAGCGATCGATCGAGTCCAACGTGCTGGTGGATGATGGCGCCATCGTGGTGCTGGGTGGCCTGCTGCAGGACGAATACTCGGGAAACGTGGAAAAAGTGCCGGGCCTGGGTGATATTCCGATACTGGGTCACCTGTTCAAGGGGGAGACACGCTCGCGCAAAAAGACCAACCTGATGGTGTTCCTGCGGCCGGTGGTGGTACGCGATGCGCCGTCCACCGAAAGCCTGTCCATGGACCGCTATGACCTGATGCGAGCCGCGCAAAAAGATGCCCAGCCCGCGTCCAGCGTGGTGGTGCCTGTCAATGAGTCAGCGGTGCTGCCGCCGCTGCGTCCGGCTGCCGCAAGCTCCGTCGTGCCGCCTGCCGCACCACCAGAGGCACCGCCGGCAGTGCCGACTCTTACCCCGCGGCCCGTCGCAACCCCGCCCGTACCCGCCCGGGGCCAGTAAACCCGGACCAGTAAACCCGGACCAGTAAACCCCTATGCGCTACCCATTGCCTTACGCCTTTGCCCGCAGCAATACCCTGCTACTGGAAGACGATGGCCATGCGCTGACGCTGTGGCATCCGGCCCGGCCCGACCCTGCGGCCCTGGGTGAAGTGATGCGCAAGTTCGCGGCGCACAGCCCCGCGCTGGTCCTGCAGTGCGCTGACGCGGGAACCTTGACCCAGCGCATCAGCGCCGCCTATGCGGCAGGGGAGTCGAGCGCGGCCGCCGTGGTGAGCGAAGTGGAGTCCGACGCCGACCTGTCGCGCATCATGCAGGAGTTGCCGGCTGTCGAGGATCTGCTGGAAACGTCCGATGACGCGCCCATCATCCGCATGCTCAATGCGCTGCTGACACAGGCCGCGCGCGACGGCGCGAGCGACATCCATATCGAGCCTTACGAGCGGCATTCGAGTGTGCGTTTTCGCGTGGACGGCACCCTGCGCGAAGTCGTGCAGCCCAACCGGGCGCTGCACGCCGCGCTGATCTCGCGCCTGAAGATCATGGCGGACCTGGACATCTCGGAAAAACGCCTTCCGCAGGATGGCCGTATCAGCCTGCGCATTGGCACGCGGGCGGTGGACGTGCGGGTGAGCACCTTGCCCAGCGCCCACGGTGAGCGCGCCGTGCTGCGCCTGCTGGACAAGAGCGAGAGCAAGCTGAGCCTGGAATCGGTCGGCATGCAGGGCGATGTACTTCGCCGCTTCGAGCACCTGATTGCCCAGCCGCACGGCATCATCCTGGTCACCGGCCCCACGGGTTCGGGCAAGACCACCACGCTCTACGCCGCCTTGCAGCGGCTCGATGCCGGCGTCAGCAACATCATGACGGTCGAAGATCCCATTGAGTACGAGCTTCCGGGCATCGGGCAGACGCAGGTCAATTCAAAGATAGACCTGAGCTTTGCCAAGGCGCTGCGCGCCATCCTGCGGCAGGACCCGGACGTGATCATGATTGGTGAGATCCGGGATTTCGAGACCGCGCAGATCGCCATACAGGCCTCCCTGACCGGCCACCTGGTGCTGGCCACGCTGCACACCAATGATGCGTCCAGCGCCGTGACGCGCCTGACCGATATCGGTGTGGAACCTTTCCTGCTGAGTTCGTCCCTGCTCGGCGTGCTGGCACAGCGGCTGGTGCGCAAGCGGTGCACCTACTGCCACGCTTCTTCGGCAGGGTCGGGCCTGGCTGCCGGCTGCGAGCATTGCGGCTATACCGGTTACGCGGGCCGCACGGGCGTCTTTGAGTTGCTGGTGACCGATGACGCTGTTCGCGCCCAGATTCACAGCCGCGCGTCCGAAGCAGAGATTCGCGCGGCCGCGCTGCAGGCGGGCATGATGCTGATGCGCGACGACGGTGAGCGGCTGGTCACCGCCGGCGTCACCTCGCGCGAGGAGTTGCTGCGCGTGACCCCCGACTGAACCCGCGCCGGCCCGAACACTGCGCCAAGCCATCATGCCCGCCTATTCTTTTGAGGCCATGCAGAACGACGGCAAGCTCCGCCGGGGGGTGATCGAGGCTGACACGGCCAAGGCAGCGCGCGGCCTGCTGCGCACGCAGGCGCTGGTGCCACTGGTTGTCGAGCCGGTGAGCGGCAGCGCTGGCCCGGGTATCACCCGTTCGTTGCTGCAGACGCCCTTGTTTGGCGGCCGCGTCTTCAATACCGCGAACCTGACGATCTGGACGCGCCAGCTCGCCGGGCTGGTTTCCTCCGGCCTGCCACTGGAACGTGCGCTGACCGCCCTGACCGATGAAACCGAGGACGAGAAGCAGCGCAACGTGGTGGCCGCCCTGCGTGCCGAGGTGAATGGCGGGGCGAGCTTTGCCCGGGCGCTGTCGCATCACCCCGGCGAATTCTCTGCGATCTATATCGCCGTCATCGGCGCAGGGGAGCAAACCGGCCATCTGGGCCTGGTGCTTGAACGTCTGGCCGACGATCTGGAGGAACGCCAGACGCTCAAGTCCAAACTCATAGGCGCGGCGCTGTACCCGGCGATCGTGACGCTGGTGGCCATCGTGATCGTGATGTTCCTGGTCGGCTACGTGGTGCCGCAGGTGGCCAGCGTTTTCGCAGGCACCAAGCGCGCGCTGCCTTTCCTCACCGTGGCCATGCTGGCCCTCAGCGACTTTGTGCGCAGTTATGGATGGGCGCTGCTGGGTGCTCTTGTTTTGTTCGTGACGAGTATCCGTCTGGCCTTGAGAAACGAAGGCTTCCGCGAGAAATTCGACGCCAGAACCCTGACCCTGCCGCTGGTCGGACGCCTCTCGCGCGACTACAACGCGGCGCGCTTTGCCAGCACACTGGCCATGCTTGCCGGCGCGGGTGTGCCCATTCTCAAGGCCTTGCAAGCAGCTGCCGAAACCCTGTCCAACCGTGCCATGCGCGCCGACGCGCTCGACGCACTCCTGCTGGTGCGCGAGGGCGCCCCGCTGGCCTCGGCGTTGGCGCAGAAAAAACGCTTCCCCGGCCTGGTGAGCATGTTTGCGCGCCTGGGCGAGCAGACGGGCCAGTTGCCCGTGATGCTGCAGCGCGCCGCCCTGCAGCTGTCCAACGAAGTGCAGCGGCGCGCGATGGCACTGGCCACCATCCTGGAGCCCCTGCTCATTGTGGCGATGGGGCTGGTGGTCATGCTGATTGTGCTGGCGGTGCTACTGCCGATTATTCAGCTCAACCAGTTCGTGAAATGAGTGGCATGAGCGATATGAGCGATTGAGTTTCGGCTGCGGTCCCGGACGCCTGCCGGGGGGCGACGGGTGGTTTTTAAACAAGTTACGCAGCACGGCCTCAAAGCACGCATTTGGCCATGCTATAATCTTAAGCTACGCGGCTGTAGCTCAGTTGGATAGAGTACTTGGCTACGAACCAAGGGGTCGTGGGTTCAATTCCTGCCAGCCGCACCAAAAACGGAAGCCTGCAACGAAAGTTGCAGGCTTTTTCGTTTTTTCGCCGGTCATTTTTGCCGTGGATCAACGGCCTCAGCGCCTCAGTGCTATTCTGGTTAAGCCATGAGCAAAGCTTTTACCCGGGAAACCGAACAGGACGACGAAGACCTGGCGCTTCCGCCCCTGCCTGCGGGCGGCAAGAATTACATCACGCCGGTGGGTTACGAGCGCCTGCGCGCCGAATTGCTCGACCTGATCGACAACGAGCGCCCCAAGGTCGTGGAGATTGTTCACTGGGCTGCCAGCAACGGTGACCGGTCCGAAAACGGGGACTACCACTATGGCAAAAAACGTCTGCGCGAGATTGACCGGCGCATCCGGTTTTTGACGCAAAGGCTGGAAATCGCCGAGATCAGCAACCCTTCCATCCATCACGGTAGCGACCAGGTGTTTTTTGGCGCCACCGTGACCTATGCCGATGACCGGGGTGAGGAACGCACCGTCACCATTCTAGGGATTGATGAAGCCAACAGCGCCTTGGGCCAAATCAGCTGGATTTCTCCGGCGGCGAGGGCGCTGCTCAAATCACGGGTGGGTGATGAAGTGAACCTGGTCACACCCCAGGGCCTGCAGGTGCTCGAGGTACTGAAGGTGGACTATCCAGCTCCCGATGCCCGCGAGGATCTCAAGCAGTAAAAGGCCGAAGCGTTACCCCTGCAATTCCACATCGAGGCCACAGAGCTACACGCAGTGAGCGAACGTAGGGCCCCAATAGCCAGAAATGGTAACTCCAGCCCAGCAAGGGCCGCGGCTACACGCAGTGAGCAAGCGTGGGGGCCCTAACCGCCAGAAGTGGCAGCTCTCCAACCCAGCAGGGGCCGCGGAACCGGCTCAGCCGGGCCGCAGGCGCAGCGGCCCCCTCGGGGGGCAGCGGCTACACGAAGTGAGCAAGCGTGGGGGCCAATTTCATCCTGATGACTTGGCGCGCTGCACCCGCAGCACGGAGGGGGTGCGCTTGACACTGCGCAGGGCCGATGCCAGGTGAATCCGGTCCCGTACGGCCACCCCAAAGCGCAGGTCGGTCGCATCCTGCGCAGCTTCCTGCCCCATATCAACATGCGTGATGTCGGCTTCGGCACTGGCCAGCGCGGCGGCCACGCGCGCCAGAACCCCTTTGCCATTGGCCACCGTGACCAGAAGATTGGTCTCAAAAGTACGCACGGGTTCGTCTGACCAGTCCACGGCAATGAAGCGCTCGCTGTCGCGGTGCTGCAGGCGCTTGGCCACGGCGCAGTCGTCGGTATGCACCACCAGCCCTTCACCCCGGCCAAGGTAGCCGACGATGCCATCGCCCGGGATAGGGCGGCAACACGGTGCGAACTGCACGGAGGCGCCTTCACTGCCATCGATCAGCAGCGCGCCCTGCGATACCGACTCATGGGAGGTATAGCGTTCACGGCTCATCAGCAATGCGTCGGGTTTTTCACCAGTTTCGGCCAGCAGAGTCACGATGCGCTTGGCCACCATGGTTGCGATACGCTTGCCCAGCCCGATGTCGGTGAGCAGGTCCGCGCGTGAACGGTTGCCGGTAAAGCGCAGGATTTTTTCCCAGGTCGCCTGATGGGCCTCGTCGTCCTCGGGAAGGCGTTCCCGTTCTATGCCTTCGGCGCGCAGCGCCTGCGCCAGCATTTTTTCACCCAGCTCCTGCGATTCCGCCAGCGCCATGGTTTTGAGGTGATGGCGTATTTTGGAGCGGGCCTTGCCGGTGCGCACAAAGCTGAGCCAGCCCGGATTGGGACTGGAGACCGAGGCCGTGATGATTTCGATCACGTCGCCGTTATGCAGCTCGGAGCGCAGGGGGACCTGCTCGCCATTGACCTTGGCTGCTACGGCGCGGTGCCCGACATCACTGTGGATGGCGTAGGCGAAGTCCACAATGGTTGCGCCCCGCGGCATGGCCATGATCTGGCTCTTGGGCGTGAACACGTAGACCGCTTCGGGAAACAGGTCAATCTTGACGTGGTCCCAAAACTCGGCGGCGTCGCGTGTTTCGTGCTGGATATCCAGCAGGGACTGCAGCCATTGCGCGCCCAGGCGCTGCGAGGCATCGCTCTCGGGGGCGGTCGCCTTGTAGAGCCAGTGCGCGGCCACACCCGACTCAGCCACCACATGCATGGCGTCGGTACGCATCTGGAACTCGATATTGGTTCCAAACGGACCGACCAGCGTGGTATGCAGCGACTGGTAGCCATTGATTTTCGGAATCGCGATGTAGTCCTTGAATTTTCCGGGCAGCGGCTTGTACAGCTGGTGTAAAACACCCATGGCCGTGTAGCAGGCGGTCAGGTCCTTCACGATCACCCGAAAGCCGTAGAGGTCGGTGACCTGGGCGAAGGACAGGTGTTTCTCGTCCATCTTGCGGTAGATGGAATACAGCGTCTTCTCGCGCCCCGAGATGAGCACAGGCACCTGCGCGCTGGCAAAGGCCGACTCGACCTCGCCCTGCACCCGCTTGATCACGTCGCGCCGGCGGCCGCGGGCCTTTTGCAGCGCCTTGGTCAGGGTGGCGTAGCGCCAGGGGTGCAGGTGCTGGAAGGACAGGTCCTGCAGCTCGCGGTAGGTGGTATTCAGGCCCAGGCGGTGGGCGATGGGCGCGTAGATGTCCAGGGTTTCGCGCGAGATCCGGGTCCACTTGGCGCGCGGGACGTCGCCCAGCGTGCGCATATTGTGGCTGCGGTCGGCCAGCTTGATCAGAATGACGCGTACATCGCGCGCCATGGCCAGCAGCATTTTCCGGAACGACTCGGCCTGGTTTTCCTCGCGGGTATTGAATTCCAGCTTTTCCAGCTTGGTCAGGCCGTCCACCAGCTCGGCCACGGGCGCTCCGAAGCGCTCGATCAGTTCGGGCTTGGTGACCCCGCAATCTTCAATGGCATCGTGCAGCAGCGCCGCCATCAGCGCCTGGGCGTCCAGTTTCCACTCCGCGCACTGCTGGGCAACGGCAATGGGGTGGGTGATGTAGGGTTCGCCGCTGTTGCGCAACTGGCCCAGGTGGGCCTCATCGGCGAAGCGGTAAGCCCGCCGGACATTGTCGATATCCGCAGCGCTCAGGTAATCGAGCCCGGCCATGAGCGCAGCGAAGCTGGCCGCGGCAGCATTGGCGGCGGCCGGGGTTGACTTGCTGGAAACGACGGGCAAAACCATGGCACTCATGCCTTAAATGTATCGCGGCATGAATAAAACGTGAAAAAAACGGATTTTACGGCGTCCAAAACGAAAAAAGCACCGGGTTACGGTGCTTTCAACAAGGGCTCAGTACGGACCCAGAGACTCAGCTAGGCACTTTTTTCAGCATTTCCAGGCCGATCTTGCCCTCTGCAATCTCGCGCAGGGCCGTGACGCCGGGCTTGTTCTTGCTTTCGATCTTGGGGGCATGCCCCTGGCTGAGCATGCGGGCGCGGTAGGTGGCGGCCAAAACCAGCTGGAAGCGATTGGGGATTTTTTCGAGGCAGTCTTCGACGGTAATGCGGGCCATGGTGATCTCCGGTGTGATCGATAAAAGAGGACGTAAGACTTTTAAGGAATTTGAAGGGCCCTGAAAGTCTCGGCGCGAGCGCGTCGCTGGGCCGAAAACTTGAGCCGCTGGGCATGAACAATGGTTTTCAGGTCGAAAACTGCCCGCTCAAATAACTCGTTGATTATAACGAAGTCGAATTCCCGGGCTTGAGCCATCTCGGTGGCGGCATTTTTCAGCCTCAATTCGATGACTTCGGCGCTGTCTTCGCCACGCCGTTGCAGGCGGGAGCGCAATTCCTCCCAACTGGGGGGGAGGATGAAAATCAGCACGGCATTCGAGAAAATCCGCTTGATGTTGATGGCGCCCTGGAAATCAATCTCCAGAATCACGTCTGTACCGTGCGCGATTCGCTCTTCAATGGCCTGGCGCGAGGTGCCGTAACGGTGCCCGTGCACATGCGCCCATTCCAGAAACGCATCGCGCTGCACCATGCCGTCAAACTCTTCCGGCGACAGGAAAAAGTACTCCCGGCCATGCTTTTCCTGCCCGCGCGGCGGCCGGGTGGTGTGCGAAACGGCGGGCTGGATGGCTGAATCCAGTTCCATCAGGGCCTTCACCAGGCTGGACTTGCCCGCACCACTGGGGGCGGCTACAACAAACAGGTTTCCAGGGTAGTCCATGTTCAGTGGGCGTTGATCGCTATTAATCTGGTAGTGAGTAGTAAGTTGAGTGATTGTCGCTCAGGGTCACTCGATGTTCTGGACCTGTTCGCGGATCTGCTCGATCAGCACTTTCATGTCCACGGAAATACGGGTCAGTTCCAGGGATGCGGATTTGGAACCCAGGGTATTGGCTTCGCGGTGCAGTTCCTGGATCAGGAAGTCCAGGCGCTTGCCAAGTTCGCCGCCGCTGGCGAGCAGCCGGTCGATTTCATCCAGGTGGGACGACAGGCGGGTGATTTCCTCGGCCACGTCAATCCGGATGGCGAAGGCCGTGGCTTCGGTCAGGGCCCTGTCCTGGGCGATTTCCGGCAGCGTGGTGCTGTCGGACAACGCCATGGCCTCTTTCCAGCGTTCCAGAAAACGCGCCTTTTGCTGCTCCACCAGTTTGGGAACCATGGGTACCGCCGCCGCCGCCAGCGCGCGCAGCTGCGCAGTCCGGTCGAGCAGCATGGCCGCCAGGCGCGCGCCCTCGCGCTCCCGGGCGGACATCAGGTCTTTCAGGGCCTTTTTGGACAGCTTGAGCAGCTCTTCACTGAAATCATGCGGTTTTTTGTCCTCGTTGGTGGCGATTCTGAGGACGTCGGCCACGCTGAGGGCCGCGGCCTGTGGCAGCCAGGACTTGATGGTGTCTTCCAGCGAACCCAGGCGCTGCAGCGTCGCCGACGAGGGGGGGCGCAGGCTGCTGGCCGAGGTGCTTTCAAGCGATACCCGCAGTTCCACCTTGCCGCGTTTGAGCTTGCCGGTGAGCAATTCACGCAGGGCCGGCTCCGCCTGGCGCAATTCATCGGGCAGGCGAAAGGCCAGGTCGAGAAAGCGGCTGTTCACCGAACGTATTTCGACACCCAACCGGGAACTGGCCTCCGGGCCGGAATCAGTTTCGGGTCCGGATTGCGCCGCGCTGGACTGCACGGTCGCATAACCCGTCATGCTGTAAACTGACATGTACTTATACGCTTTACTAGAGAGAGAACAAGACTTGGGTGACGTCGTCACCATGGCTCATCCCAAATTATGTCAAAGGTCAAGCCCGCCTCATTGCCACCCGACACCGTGATTGGTGGCTACCGTGTTGTGCGCAAGCTTTCGGCCGGCGGGTTTGGTGTAGTTTACTTGGCTGTTGACAATGAGGGCCAGCAGGTCGCCATCAAGGAGTATCTGCCGTCTTCGCTGGCCAGCCGTTCTCCCGGGGAATTGCTGCCCCAGGTTCAGCCGGACAAGCTCTCGCTGTACCGTCTGGGCCTCAAGAGTTTTTTTGAAGAAGGCCGGGCGCTTGCCCAGATTGCGCACGGCTCGGTGGTGAGCGTGCTGAATTTCTTCCGGGAAAACGAGACCGTCTACATGGTCATGAATTACCTGGAGGGCGGCACCCTGCAAGACTTCATCATCACCGCCCGCGAGCTGAAAAAGCAAAAGGTGTTCCGCGAGTCGACTATCCGGTCGCTGTTTGACGAGATCCTGCGCGGGCTGCGTATCGTGCACCAGCACAAGATGCTGCACCTCGACATCAAGCCGGCCAACATCTTCATCACCGACGACAACCGGGCCGTGATGATCGACTTCGGCGCGGCCCGCGAGGTGTTGAGCAAAGAGGGCAACTTCATCCGGCCCATGTACACCCCCGGTTTTGCCGCCCCGGAAATGTACCGCCGCGATTCGTCGATGGGCCCCTGGACCGATATTTATGCCATTGGCGCCTGTATCTACGCCTCCATGCAGGGCTACCCGCCCAATGACGCACCCCAGCGCCTCGAGAAAGACCGCCTGTCCCTGGCGCTGTCCCGGCTACGGGGCGTTTACTCCGACAACCTGATTGAAGTCGTCGAGTGGTGCATGTCGCTGGACCCGCTGTCCCGGCCTCAGTCCGTGTTTGCCTTGCAAAAGGAGTTGAGCCGGGAAGGTGAGCGTCGTTACACCAAACTCACCGTCAGCGAGAAGGTGCGCCTTCAGTTTGACAACATCGTGTCCGATACCAAAAAAACCGCGCGTAAGGCCACTGGCTTTGCGACCAAACTCAAATGAAATTCTCCGTGTTTCAGGTTAGCCGCAAGGGCGGGCGCGAGAAGAACGAAGACCGCATGGGCTATTGCTACACGCGCGAATCGGGCTTGTTTGTCCTGGCCGACGGCATGGGTGGCCATCCCGACGGCGAGGTGGCGGCCCAACTGGCACTGCAGACCATTTCCGCGCTGTACCAGCAGGACGCGCGTCCCACGATCCCGGACACCACCGAGTTCCTGTCGACCGCCCTGATGGCGGCCCATCACCAGATCATTCGCTATGCCAGTGAAAAAGGCATGCTCGACACGCCCCGGACCACCCTGGTGGCCGCCATTTTGCAGGGCGACGGGGCTACATGGGTGCATTGCGGCGACTCCCGCCTGTACGTCGTGCGGGATGGCGAGTTGCTGACGCGCACCCGTGATCACTCCTATCTTGAGCAGCAGAGCGCCGGGGCGATCAGGTTTGAGCGCATCAACCGCAACATCCTCTTTACCTGCCTGGGCTCGCCGACCAAGCCCGTCTTTGACATCGCCGGCCCCGTCACGCTGCAGCAGGGCGACAAGCTGCTGCTGTGTTCCGATGGGCTGTGGGGCAGCCTGAGTGATGACGAAATTGTCCGCCAGCTGTCCGCCAAAGGCGTGTCCGATGCGGTGCCAGACCTCGTGGAAAGCGCCTTGCGTGCCGGTGGAGAGCAGAGCGACAACGTGACCGTTCTGGCCATGGAGTGGGAAACGCCGGATGCGTTTGAATCCACCCGGGGTGTTTCTACAGACAGCATCATGGACGGGGTGTTCGCCTCCACCATTCAGGCAGGCCTGATGGACTCGGTGGTTGACGACCTTGACGAAGCCACGATCGAGAAATCGATTGCAGAAATCAACGAGGCCATCCGCCGCTCGGCTGCCAAAAAAGCCTGAGATTCCGGTGCGAAGGCCCGCGTGCCATTGAGCAGCCTTGAGCGGTCCATCGCGCTCTTTTCCTCCTTTCCCAGTTACTTCTTCGCTTCCCCTTTTTATTCCATTCTTCCGTTCACCCGGCGTTTCCGCCAGAAAGCCATCCACCATGAGTCAGTTTGTCAGAGTCGACGCGCGTGCTGCCGACGCCCTGCGTCCGGTGCGCATTACCCGCCACTACACCGCGTATGCCGAAGGGTCTGTGCTGATTGAGTTCGGCGGCACCAAGGTGCTGTGCACAGCATCCGTCGAGGAGAAAGTGCCGGGCCATAAAAAAGGCAGCGGCGAGGGCTGGGTGACCGCCGAATACGGCATGCTGCCGCGCGCCACGCATACCCGCAGCGACCGCGAAGCCGCGCGCGGCAAGCAGAGCGGCCGCACCCAGGAAATCCAGCGCCTGATCGGCAGGTCCATGCGCTCCGTGTTTGACCTGAAAAAACTGGGCGAACGAACCATTCACCTCGATTGCGACGTGATTCAGGCCGACGGAGGCACCCGCACGGCCAGCATCACCGGCGCCTTTGTGGCCGCGCAGGATGCGGTCAATCAGTTGCTGGCCCTCGGCAAGCTTCAGGAAACCCCGATCCTCGACCACGTGGCGGCCATTTCGGTGGGCATTGTGCAGGGCACGCCCCTGCTCGACCTGGAATACACCGAAGACTCGGCCTGTGATACCGACATGAACGTCGTCATGACCGGCGCGGGCAACTACGTGGAGGTGCAGGGCACGGCGGAAGGCGCCGCTTTTTCGCGCAAGGAAATGGACGCGCTGCTGGTGCTGGCTGAAAAAGGCATCGCCGAGCTGGTTGGGCTGCAGAAGAAATCGCTATTAAATTAATAGCTTATTGGCCCCGTAAAATAAGGGGTAAAGTTACTTTTCATGATGAAAATCGTTCTGGCATCCAACAACACCGGCAAGCTCGCCGAGCTGCAGGCCATGCTCGTGCCGCTCGGCGTGGAGCTGCTGCGCCAGGCTGACTTGAACATCCCCGAGGCGGAGGAGCCGTTCCGCACCTTTGTGGAAAACGCGCTTGCCAAAGCCCGCCACGCGTCCAGGCTGAGCGGACTGCCGGCGCTGGCAGACGACGCCGGCTTGTGCGTGGACGCCTTTGGTGGCCTGCCGGGCGTGGACACCGCGTTTTATGCCACGCAGTTTGGCTACGCCAAGGGCGATGACAACAACGTCAGGGCCTTGCTGGAGCAGATGGCCAACATCACCAACCGCCGCGCGGCGCTGGTGAGCACCCTGGTGGCGGTTCGTTCCGAGATGGATCCCGAGCCCTTGATAGCCTGCGGGCGGGTGGCGGGCCTCATTGCCCATGAGCCGGTGGGCAGCAACGGCTTTGGCTTTGACCCGGTCATGTTCATCCCTGAATTCGGCCAGACCTTTGCGCAGTTGCCGGTGGAAGTCAAAAACGCCAACAGCCACCGCGGCCGGGCCACGCGCCAGATGATGGATTTGATGCGCGAGCGGTGGCTGACATGACTCACCCCGTTGCCTGGCGCACTTCGTGTCGCGGCCTCCCCCTCAAGGGGCGACACCAGCGGCCCGGCACAACCGGTTCCGCGGTGTCCGCTGGTCTGAACTGCGACCGTTGCATGGTGCCATCGCTGCTACATGTATCCATTGATATGAGCCGATCGTGAAAGACATTCAGCACTACATGCGCAGCGGTACGCTGCAGCTGGCCGCCTTGCCGCCGCTGTCGTTGTACGTGCATTTGCCGTGGTGCCTCAAGAAGTGCCCCTACTGCGATTTCAATTCACATGAGGTCAGCGGCGAAATGCCCGAGCAGCGCTACCTGGACGCGCTCATGGCCGACCTGGAGGCCGCCCTGCCGCTGGTCTGGGGCCGTACCGTGCACAGCGTCTTTATCGGCGGCGGCACGCCCAGCCTGTTCTCGCCGCAGGCGATTGACCGTCTGCTCGCCGATATTCGCGCCCGGCTCAGGCTGGAGGCGGATTGCGAAATCACGCTGGAGGCTAACCCCGGTACGTTTGAAAAAGACCGCTTCAAGGCCTTTCGCAGCGCCGGGGTAACGCGCTTGTCCGTCGGCGTGCAGAGTTTTGACGACCGCCACCTCAAGGCCCTTGGGCGTGTGCACGACCGCGCCCAGGCGATTGCGGCGGTCGAAGAGGCGGCGCAGGCCTTTGACACCTTCAACCTCGACATCATGTATGCCTTGCCCGGTCAGACGCTGGAAAACCTCGCGCAGGACATGCGGCAGGCGCTTGCGCTGCAGCCGCCGCATATTTCGATTTACCACCTGACCATTGAGCCGAACACCTACTTCGCCAAATTCCCGCCCGCAATTCCGGAAGAAGACACGGCCTATGCCATGCTGGACCAGATCACCGAGATGACCGAAGGCGCCGGGCTGCAACGTTATGAGGTGTCGGCCTATGCCAGGCCCGGCCATCGCTGCTTTCACAACCTCAACTATTGGCAGTTTGGCGACTACCTCGGCATCGGTGCGGGGGCGCACAGCAAGCTCAGCTTCGCGCACAGGGTGGTTCGCCAGGTCCGCTACCGTGAGCCCAAGCTTTACATGGAAAAAGCCCTGGCCGGGGACGCCGTAACGCAGGAAACCGAAGTCAGCCGCGCGGAGTTGCCCTTTGAATTCATGCTCAATGCCCTGCGCTTGAGAGACGGCTTCAAACTCCAGGATTTTTCCGACAAGACCGGGCTGCCTGTCACGGCCATCCAGCAAGGCCTGGAAGAGGGCGAGCGCAAGGGCCTGCTGGAGCGCGACCTTGTCCGCGTGAAGCCGACCGAGCGCGGTTTTGATTTTTTGAACGACTTGCAGTCACTGTTTTTGACGTAGTAAGCCAGCAAGCCAGTAAGCAGCAGCCCGATCTTATGGAAACCACCAACATCATTCTTCTGCTTGTCACCTGTGCCATCAGCTTCGGGCTGGGCCGGACCATCATGCACCTACGCAACAAGAAACGCAGGAAGCAGGCCGAGGAGCAAAAGGCGCAGGCCTTGCGCAACCGGCCCGACGAGCCGGAATCAAAAAACAGGAGCAAACGAAAACGGCAGCTGCAGCAGATGGGTAAAGGCGCAAGAAAGCCCTAGTGTGGTGTTGCACGCTATCTGGCACATAAAAATGCGTCTTTTCGGCCATGGCGGCGTTGCAAATCCGCGCGATACCTACGGGTATCGCTGTGGTTTGCGCCTTGCCCTGACCAAAAATCCATCATTTTTATTTGTGCCATCAAGCATGCAACACCACACTAGCGCCACGAAGCTGCGGTTGGTTGAACCCGATCGAACCCGATCGAACCCGATCGAGCTTGAGTGAGCTGTTACCCGCGCCGGTTCAAGCGCTCAGCCGCAGTTGACGCGGGTCACGCGGCCAGCCTGGTCCACGGCAAGGTTCAGCCGCTCCGCATTGAATTCCATCGTCACGACCTCGTTGGGCCGCAACACCCGCACCGTTCTTGCGCCTGACCGGATGCGCGCATCCTCGGCCAGGGCCGCATCCGCCGAGCGGCCCACGGCAAACTGGGCGGGCGCCGCATTGCAGCGCCGGGAGACAGCCGAAGGTGGCGGCTCCGGCGAACCCGCGGCCCGCGGTGCATCCGCGCAGGCAGCCAGGAGCACCGGCAAGAGCAGGGCGGGCACGGCCGGGCAGAGGCGTTTAATACGCACGATTGGATTCTTTCCGGGTTTGAGGCGAAGGTTCATCCACTGCGGCCACCGTCACGCAGGCTGCCTTGATCACCCGCTCGCTCGGGTTGCCAGGCAGGGACTCAAACCGTACCGGGCGCGCGAAGGGCTTGAACAGCTGCACCCCCAGCGGTGCACCAGAAAAAGCCGGCTGTTTGTAGGCCCGTGACTCCGTGTAATAGGCCGACTTCGTGCGGCAGTCCACCACAATGGGCGCCTCAAAAGACCGGAAGGCCACGCCCTCGGGCGTGCGTTTGACGGCCGCATGGTTGACCCGCACCACCAGCGACTTGAGGCCATCACCCACCTCGACAACCGCAGGGTCGACCTGGACATAGTCCGAATTGGGGTTATCCGCATCACCGGTAATCGTCAGCCAGTCGGCCGCATGCACGGACGCGGCCAACGCAAAAAACATGAAAAACATGGTCAGGACAAGACGTTTCATGGTCTGTATCTCCATCGGGAAGGGGGAAGAGATTGCAGAAAACGCAACCGTGCCAGGGAGGGTTTTCGTTGAGTTGGGGGCACGGCACCAGCCGAGAGCCAGCCGGCCGTGTTGTCTTGAGATTCATTGTGAGCCCTGAAAGGCTCTTTTCCCGCGTGGCGCCGAAGGCTGTGGTGATCAGTTGTAACAGCTTTTGGGGTGATCAGAGCAGCTTCAGAGGGAGTCAAAGCGAACGACAATCCCCGCGAATCACTTCACTACCGTTCGCCTGCGCTTGGTCCTTGGGCTTCGACACTTCGCGACACTTCGACAAGCTCGGGACAGGCCAGGCTCAGTCCGAACGGTGTGGTGCGTCATGAGTGGAAACATCAATAAGTCGTCTGATGGCCAATGGAGGCCGATGGGAGGGCTTATTGATCAAAGGGCTGATGGCGGTGACTTTTTGGTTGTTCCTTCATGACACCTACAGCTGCATCCTCTTCAGGAGAATTGCTTCCGTATCTTCCCGCCATTGCGCGAGTTGCTCAGGAGTTGGCGTAAGACCGATGCCATCCTGGAACTCGATGATTTTTTTCGTCATCGCTTGGTAGCGATCCCGACGCATTGATTCGCCAAGAACCTCTGCCTGTATGGCCTCCCGCAAGTGCTTCAAGGAATCAGACATGGTGAGTCCTAACTCGATTAACGGGATAGTTAATTTATCAAATACCGGCGAGCAAAACTACCTGTTTTTTTATCCATGATGCTCGCCTGAAGACCTTTGATTCATATTGGGAATGACATGTATTAACCCGACCAGTCTCGCGGAGCCACCACTTCAGCCGGTCGGATTGTGACCCACATGCCGGGGGGCCTTCGCTGAATTCAAGCGCCGGATTATTCGGGAACGGTCTATCGCAGGACAGACAGCGGCCATGATGCGGGGTATCAAGTATGGACGGCTGCGATCAATTGGGTACTAAAACCGGGGCATTCGAGCTTACGCTAGCCTGTGAGTTCTTGTATTAAGCGGAATGGCACTTACTTTGGCAGGTTGGCCTTCGGCGACGTGCGTAAGTGCTTGAAAGCAAAGGGAGATGGCTGACCAAAGGGTCGATAGGATGGTTGTTTACGAAGCACCCAAACCATCTTCCCAAAGGCCAGCCACCATGGATCGTAATGCCCAAAGCGTCTTGCATCAACGTTGCAGCAGCATTGGACGCCGGGCGAGATCGACCCAGGCGGTGGAATTCTTCAACGTTCTGACGAGTCCGGAGT
>NZ_JBFUJO010000012.1:0-141212 GCF_056401355.1 Polaromonas sp. P4_F4
ATCGTGCGGGTCGTGGGCTGGAATGGTGCTGTCGCGTTTCAGGGTGTCAAGCTCAGGGTCTCCACTGCGCTGCACCGACTGCCCATCGCGTTCAGGGCAGATCCCCGGGCCGATGGTTGCTTCGATGCTTTCTTCTGCCATCATCACTTCATGCGCATCAACATGAACACCATCCTCGATTCCAACTAACCGGGCAAAGTGTTTCCTATGTCTCCGAACACCTGTTTCCCATGTCTCCTGTCCATACAGAGGGCTAAAGGCTATCGGCCGGTCGGCTTGCCTGTCTGCAGCGGCATGGCGGATGCCGGAGCGCCTTGCTCAGGGCGACGTGCAGACCCGCAGTACCTCGGCGCCATAAGCCTCCAGCTTCTTCGCGCCGATGCCGCTGATTCCTTCCAGGTCGCGCAGGCTCTGCGGTGCCCGCTCGGCAATGGCGCGCAGTGTGGCGTCGTGAAAAATCACAAACGCCGGCAAGTTGTGTTCGCGCGCCACCTCGGCGCGCCAGGCCTTGAGGCTGGCCAGCCGCTCCAGCGCGCCGGCATTGAGCGCGGCTTCGGCCAGACCCTTGACGGAGGTCTTGGTCACGCGCTTGCGGCGGTCGGTTTTGCCGCCCAGGGCCTGCTCGCGCAGCACCACGCTGACTTCGCCCTTGAGCACCTGCCGCGCATCGGGCAGCAGTTGCAGGGTGCTGAAGGCTTCCGTGTCCACGCGGACCATGTTTTTCGCGATCAGCTGGCGCAGCACGCTGCGCCACTGCGCCTCGGCCAGATCGGTGCCAATGCCGAAGGTGCTGAGCTTGTCGTGGCCGTATTGGGCCACCTTCTCGGTGGCCTTGCCGCGCAGGATGTCCATGATGTGGCCGGCGCCAAAACTGATGCCGCTGGCCTGCTGCACGCGGTAGATGCAGCTGAGCATCTTGCGGGCGGCCTCGGTGGCGTCCCATACCGCGGGCGGGGCGATGCAGTTGTCGCAATTGCCGCAGAAATATCGAGCCCCCACGCTTGTCACTGCGTGTACTTCGCTGCCCCCCGAGGGGGCTGGCCTTGCTAGGGGCGGCCCGTCGCTGCGGCCGCTGTCTAGCTCTTCACCAAAGTAAGCCAGCAAGCTGGCACGGCGGCAGCGCGTGTCTTCGGCCAGCGTCAGCAGTGCATCGAGCTTGCCGCGCATCACCTGCTTGAACTCTTCGCTGGCGGCACCGCTGGTGTCTATCATGCGGCGCTGGTTCACCACGTCCTGCAGGCCGTAGACCATCCAGGCGTTGGCGGGCAGTCCATCACGGCCGGCCCGGCCCGTTTCCTGGTAGTAGCCCTCGATGTTTTTGGGCATGTCCAGGTGTGCGACAAAGCGCACGTCGGGCTTGTCGATGCCCATGCCGAAGGCAATCGTCGCCACCATGACGACGCCGTCCTCGCGCAGGAAGCGGTCTTGCCGCTGCTGGCGCAGCGAGGAGTCCAGCCCGGCGTGGTAGGCCAGCGCCTTCAGGCCGGCATCCTGCAGGGTTTCGGCGATTTCCTCCACGCGCTTGCGGGACTGGCAATACACAATGCCGGCCTCGCCCTCATGCTCGGACTCGATGAAGCGCAGCAGCTGGCGCGTCGGGTCGGCCTTTTCGACAATGGTGTAACGGATGTTGGGCCGGTCAAAGCTGCTGACAAACTCGCGCGCATCTTCGAGTTTGAGCCGCTCTATCATGTCCTGCCGGGTCAGCGCATCGGCGGTGGCTGTGAGCGCGATGCGCGGCACATCGGGAAAGGTCTCGTGCAGCAGGCTCAGGGAGCGGTATTCAGGCCGGAAATCATGGCCCCACTGGCTCACGCAATGCGCCTCGTCAATCGCAAACAGGCTGAGCAGGCCACGCTCGTGCAGCGAGGCCAGCAGGCCCTTCATGCGCGGCGTGTTGATCCGTTCGGGCGCCGCATACAGCAGCGTCAGTTCGTTGCGCAGCAGCTGCTTTTCAAGCTGGCTGCTTTCTTCAAAGCTTTGCGTTGAATTCAAAAACGCGGCGGACACGCCGGCCTCATGCAGCGCGCCGACCTGGTCATGCATCAGCGCAATCAACGGCGAAATCACCACCGTCACGCCGTGGCCGGCGTTTTGCCGCACGATGGCCGGAATCTGGTAACACAGCGACTTGCCGCCGCCGGTGGGCATCAGCACCAGCGCGTCGCCGCCTTGCACCACGTGATCCACGATGGCTTCCTGCGGGCCGCGGAAATCGGAGTAGCCAAAGACCTGACCCAGAACGTCCAACGGGGTCGGCCGCGATGAAGACCGGGATGAAGAAACAGGCAATGAAGACAAGAGGATGTTCAGGAGGCTGGGTTGCTATAAAAGTGATAGCCAATGGTTCAGATGAAGCCAAGGCTGGCGGCTGATTTGATGCCAAATGCAGCTACATCTGCTCCCAGGGCAGGCCGTCAAAGCGCCAGCCCGAGAGTGTTGACCTGCGAAACTGCTCGTCAAGCTCCCCTTCAAAGCCATGCACCACATGCTGCACGTCGGAAAATCCGGCGGCCTCCAGCGCCTTGCCGGCGTCCAGCGTGCGCTTGCCGGAGCGGCAGATCAGCAATACCGGCTGGGTTTTGCCGGTGGCCTCGCGAACCACAGCTTCGGCAAATTTCTGCGGATCAGGCTGCAGGTCGGGGTATTCATACCACGGCACATGGACCACACCGGGCGGGCGGCCGACATACAGCGACTCGATTTCCATGCGCACGTCCACGAACAGGGTGTCGGGGTGCGCCTGCAGCCAGGTCCAGGCTTCTTTGGGTTGGAGGTTTTTCATGTGCGGTGAGCCAATGCCCGCTATTGTCGTCTAAGGCCCCCACGTTCGCCCACTGCGTGTGGCTCTCAGCCCCCCCAAGGGGGCGCTGCGCCTGCGGTCTGGCGAAGCCAGTCCCGCGGCCCCGGCTGGTGCAGATCACTGTCGAAGGGTAGTGTGGCCCTGGCGGAAACCAGGGACGCTATTCGGGAGCCTGCTAAAAAAGCTGCCGCACCTTAAAATCGGGGCATGAAGCCCCTCATCTATACCCGCGGACAGCAACTGCCAGCCATCCTGGAACAACGCATCGCCATTCTCGACGGCGCGATGGGCACCATGATCCAGCGCTTCAAGTTGAACGAAGCCCAGTACCGCGGCGCGCGCTTCAAGGACTTTCACAAAGACGTCAAGGGCAACAACGAACTGCTCAGCCTGACCCGTCCCGACGTGATCCGCGACATCCATGAAGGCTACCTCGCCGCCGGCGCCGACATGATAGAGACCAACACCTTTGGCGCCACCACGGTCGCCCAGGCCGACTACGACATGGCGGACCTGGCCGTGGAGATGAACTACGAGTCGGCCCGCATCGCGCGTGCCGCCTGCGACAAGTTTTCCACGCCCGACAAACCGCGGTTCGTGGTGGGCGCCCTGGGCCCGACACCCAAAACCGCCAGCATCAGCCCCGACGTGAACGATCCGGGCGCGCGCAACACGAGCTTTGAAGAGTTGCGCAAGGCTTATTACGAGCAGACCGAAGCCCTTGTCAGGGGCGGCAGCGATGTGCTGCTGGTCGAAACCATATTCGACACGCTCAACGCCAAGGCGGCGCTGTTTGCGATCGACGAGTATTTCGACAACTCCGGCGAGTGCCTGCCCCTCATCATCAGCGGCACCGTCACGGACGCCTCGGGCCGCATTCTGAGCGGCCAGACCGTGACCGCCTTCTGGCACAGCGTGCGCCATGCCCGGCCGCTGGCGATCGGTCTCAATTGCGCGCTGGGCGCCACGCTGATGCGCCCCTATATCCAGGAGCTGGCCCGCGTGGCCGGCGACACCTTCATCAGCTGTTACCCCAATGCCGGCTTGCCCAATCCCATGAGCGACACCGGCTTCGACGAAACACCCGACGTGACCTCGCGCCTGCTGCGCGAGTTTGCCGATGAAGGGCTGGTCAATATCGTGGGCGGCTGCTGCGGCACCACGCCCGAGCATATCCAGGCCATTGCGAATGCGGTGGCGCCCCTGCCTTCACGGGCAGTCGCTTCCCGCTTCTTCTACCCCGAGGCGGCTTAGGCGGGCTTGGATCGCGGGCTGGCGGGCTCCGCGCTTTTTGCTTTTGTTCGCGTGAGGCGTCAGTCCGGGTGTCAGTCGTCCGGCAGCAGGTGGTCGATTTCCTGCTGCATGGCCTGCGTGAGCTGGCTGTATTTCTTGAGTTTTTCGGTGGCATCGCGCAGCCGCTCGGCAATCCGCAGCGAGACGGCAAACATCAGCTTGGCCGCCGTGCGGGGCTGGTCAGTGCTGAGTGTTCCGAGGGCGGCGCGCGACAAAACCGCGCACCGCACGTCGGTGCTGGCCGTGCAGGACGCCAGCCGGGCCCGGCCATCGACCAGCCCCATCTCGCCAACCAGGCTGCCTGGTCCCAGCACCGACACGGTGACGGGCGTGCGGCGGCTGACCATGATGCTTTCCACGGTGACCTCGCCCTCGAGCACCAGCAGCATGTAGTCGGTTTCGCTTTTGTCCCCTTCGGTGATGAAGGTGGTGCCCGCGGCAATTTTTTGCGGAACCATGTAGCTCACCACGGTGAGCGCCTCTTCGGGCGTGAGCTGCATCAGTGCCGTCGGCGCAATCAGCAGCCTGGCCGCCAGTTCGGCCGTGCTGGAGCCTTCAACCGCACGCATGCGTTCTTCCGGCCGCATCAGCTCGGGTGGACCGGTCGCCGCCTTTTTCTTGTCGCCAAACAGGGTTTCAAACATGGATTTTGCGGATTTATTGTGAGGCATGGCGCCGGCTGCTGCCTGCCCTTAAAATAATGGTAACCCAAGGAGCGTTGCAGCGAAGCATTCATTCGTCAGGCTTGGGTTACCGGCGCCTCCCCCGAGGCGCCGCAGTAACGACGCTCACCTTGAGCCCAAAAGGTGAGTGCATGTCCGAAATTCAAGATCCCATCGCTGTTCCTCCCATGAAACTGTCCGGCCTGGAGCCGGTGGCTATCGGGGAGGGCACGCTCTTTGTCAACATCGGCGAGCGTACCAATGTCACCGGCTCCAAGGCTTTTGCCCGCATGATTTTGAATGGCGAGTACGAGCAGGCCCTGGTCGTGGCGCGCCAGCAAGTGGAAAACGGCGCGCAAATCATCGACATCAACATGGACGAGGCCATGCTGGACAGCCAGGCCGCCATGGTGCGCTTTTTGAACCTGATCGCCAGCGAACCCGACATTGCCCGCGTGCCCATCATGATCGACAGCTCCAAGTGGAGCGTGATCGAGGCCGGCCTGCGCTGCATCCAGGGCAAGGGCATCGTCAACTCGATTTCCATGAAGGAGGGGCTGGAGCCCTTCAAGCACCAGGCCAAGCTGCTCAAGCGCTATGGCGCGGCGGCCGTGGTGATGGCATTTGACGAGCAGGGCCAGGCTGACACCTACCAGCGCAAAATTGAAATCTGCGAGCGTGCCTACCGCGTGCTGGTCGATGAGGTCGGTTTTCCGCCCGAAGACATCATCTTTGACCCCAACATCTTTGCCATTGCCACCGGCATTGAGGAGCACAACAACTACGCGGTCGATTTCATCAATGCCACACGCTGGATCAAGGCCAACCTGCCGGGCGCCAAGGTGTCGGGCGGCGTGTCCAACGTGAGTTTCAGCTTCCGCGGCAACGACCCGGTGCGTGAAGCCATTCACACGGTGTTTTTGTACCACGCGATCCAGGCCGGCATGGACATGGGCATCGTCAACGCCGGCATGGTCGGTGTGTATGACGACCTGGAGCCGACGCTGCGCGAGCGCGTCGAAGACGTGGTCCTCAACCGCCAGCCGGTTTACAAGCCGGGTGAGCCTGAACTCACACCCAGTGAGCGCCTCATCGAAGTTGCGGAGAGCGCCAAAAGCGGCGCCAGGGACGACAGCAAGAAAAACGAGTGGCGCGCGCTGCCGGTGCGCGAGCGCCTGTCGCACGCGCTGGTGCTGGGCATGAACGAGTTCATCACCGAAGACACCGAGGAAATGTGGCAGGCCATCAAGGCCGAGGGCGGGCGGCCGCTGCATGTCATCGAGGGCCCGCTGATGGACGGCATGAACGTGGTGGGTGACCTGTTCGGCCAAGGCAAGATGTTCCTGCCGCAGGTGGTCAAAAGCGCCCGGGTGATGAAGCAGGCGGTGGCGCACCTGCTGCCTTACATCGAAGCCGAGAAACTGCTGCTGGAAGCCGCCGGTGGAGACGTGAAGACCAAGGGCAAGATCATCATCGCCACCGTCAAGGGCGACGTGCACGACATCGGCAAGAACATCGTGACCGTGGTCTTGCAGTGCAATAACTTCGAAGTGGTCAACATGGGCGTGATGGTGCCCTGCCACGAAATTCTGGCGCGCGCCAAGGTCGAGGGCGCCGACATCGTGGGCCTGTCCGGCCTGATCACGCCCAGCCTGGAAGAGATGCAGTACGTCGCGGCCGAGATGCAGAAGGACGACCATTTCCGCATCAAGAAAATCCCGCTGCTGATAGGCGGCGCCACCACCAGCCGGGTGCACACGGCGGTGAAGATTTCCCCCCACTACGAGGGTCCTGTGGTCTATGTGCCCGATGCCTCGCGCAGCGTGAGCGTGGCGCAAAGCCTGCTGTCCGACCAGGCCACCAAATACATTGATGAGCTGAAGGCGGACTACGACAAGGTGCGCACCCAGCACGCCAACAAGAAGCAGACACCGATGTGGCCGCTGGCCAAGGCCCGCGCCAATAAAACGCCCATCGACTGGACAAGCTACACGCCGCCCGTGCCCAAGTTCATCGGCCGCCGTGTGTTCAAAAACTTCGACCTGGCCGAGCTTGCGCAGTTCATCGACTGGGGCCCGTTTTTCCAGACTTGGGACCTGGCGGGCCCGTTCCCGGCCATCCTGAAGGACGAGGTGGTCGGTACCGAGGCGGTGCGGGTGTATGCCGACGCGCAACGCATGCTCAAGCGCCTGATCGAGGGCCGCTGGCTCACCGCCAGCGGGGTGATCGGCCTGTATCCTGCCAACAGCGTGGGCGACGACATCGAGATTTACACCGATGAGTCGCGCAGCGAGGTGGCCATGACCTGGTACGGCCTGCGTCAGCAGGCGGAGAAAACCGCGGTGGACGGCGTGATGCGGCCCAGCCGCTGCCTGGCCGACTTTGTCGCACCCAAGGTGCTCGCGCCTGATGTGATGGCCGCTCGCGCAGCTGCTGTTTCGGATTCGGGCCAGAAAGACACTCGAATTGCCGACTACATCGGCCTCTTTGCCGTCACCGCCGGCCTGGGCGCCGAGAAGAAGGAGAAATACTTTCTGGACGACCATGATGACTACTCGTCCATCATGCTCAAGGCGCTGGCTGACCGGCTGGCAGAAGCATTTGCCGAGGCCATGCACCAGCGTGTGCGCAAGGATTTGTGGGGTTATGTGCCGACCGAGTCGCTGGGCGCGGAAGCGCTGATCGCCGAAAAATACCAGGGCATCCGCCCGGCGCCCGGTTACCCGGCCTGCCCGGACCACAGCGTCAAAGGTGACATGTTTGCCTTGCTCAAGGCGGGCGAGGTGGGCATGGCCCTCACCGAGAGCCTGGCCATGACACCGGCGGCCAGCGTCAGCGGCTTTTACCTGAGCCATCCTGAAAGCACGTATTTCAACGTGGGCAAGATCGGCGACGACCAGCTGCAGGATCTGGCCCGGCGGCGCGGTGCAAAAGCGGAAGAATTGCAACGCTTGCTGGCGCCCAATTTGTGAGGCGGCCGGGCCGGCAAGGACGGCCGGCTCCCGGCTGCGCTCCCACCCTCCTGTTTACCGTGTGTTTACCGCCGCATTGCCTGCATTTACAAAAAAACACGTGTCGTTGGCGCGGTCTGTGTACCTTTAGGCTGTCTCGGACGTTCATGAGTGAGCGGCGACAAGGGCACCAGCTTGCGTTCATGCAGGTTGCTGCCGTCCCGGGACTTTTTAACAAATGAAGGGATACCCCATGAACACCTCCGTCGATAACCTCCAGCCCGGCCAGCAACCTGCCTCGTCTGGCAGCAAGCCCCTGTGGGCCGCGATCGGCATACTCGGTGTGGCGGTGCTCGGCATGGGCGCCACCATGCTATACAACCAGCGTGCCCAGCCCCCTGCTGCCACTGTGGCGGCTGTGGCGACGCCTCAGGCCCCGGCTGCACCGCAGCTGGCCGGGCCTGCTGCTTCCACCAATGCAGCCGACGACCTGATTGAAAAGCCGGCGGCTGCACCCGCCAAGCCTGCCGCCGCGCCCGCACCGGCCAAAAAAGTGGTCAAACCCCAACCCAAACCGGCTCCAGCACCGAGCTACTCAGGCGTTTCGCCCGCGCCGTCTGCCGCACCGGCCCCCGTCATGGCGGCCGCCGCACCGGCCGTGTGCGCGGTGTGTGGTTCCGTTGAATCGGTCACGCCGGTGGTACGTTCCGCCAAGCCGGCCGGCCCCGGCGTGGGCGCCGTGGCTGGTGGGGTGCTGGGCGCCGTGCTGGGCAACCAGGTGGGGCATGGCGGCGGACGGACTGCCGCCACCATCCTGGGCGCGGTCGGCGGCGGCTTTGCCGGCAATGCGATAGAAGGCCAGGTACGCAAGGAAACTGTCTACCAGGTCGGCGTGCACATGGAAGACGGTTCGCGCCGCACCGTGGAAGTGGCGCACGCGCCCGCAGTTGGCAGCCGTGTGACCGTGGAAGGCGCAACCCTGCGCACCAGCGATGGCGCAACCTACGGCCCCAAGCCGCCACCGGCGCCGGTGGCCGCGCAGCCTGCACTTTCCCCGGAGTATCAGGGGCGTTGACCGAGCCTGACAGGCTTCTGAACAGCCTGACGGCGAGATCGGTGGCAATCCTGGCCATCTGACAGACCTGCAAGCCATCCCCGCGCCAGGCGAAAGCTGCCCTCAGCTTTCGCCTGGCGCTTTTTTTTGTGTCCGCTGGACGGCGTCAGACATCAAGCACATCAGTCCGGCCAGGCTGTTGACAAAGCCAATTTTTAGCAGTATTACCCTCAAAAACAGCTTCAGTTTTGGCGGGTTGCGCCCGGATTGAGCCAGCGTAACCCGAGTCCGATTGGAGAGCGCTTTTTTCCGGCTGCCTGATCTCTTCTCTTGTATGTTCGTTATCGAACATATAAAGTCGAATTGGCGACTTGTATGTGCGCTATCGAACATACAACATGGGTCTGGCTGCATATAGTCCAAGGCGCTACCAAAACCTCTGCGAGAGGTAGTTTTCGAAGTCAGACCCCGCCCCGGAGTTTTGTGATGGCTATTTCCCCCGACCCCCAAAAAAACCAGCTGCTCGCCGCCCTGCCAGACGCCGAGTGGAAGCGCTGGCTGCCACAACTGGAAGTTGTCGAAATGCCGCTGGGCCAGGTGCTGTACGAGTCGGGTGGCACATTGAGCCACGTGTATTTTCCAACGACAGCCATCGTCTCCTTGCTGTATGTGATGGAAAACGGCGCTTCGGCCGAGATCGCCGTCGTGGGCAACGAGGGCGTCGTCGGCATTTCGCTGTTCATGGGCGGCGAGTCCACGCCCAGCCGTGCGGTGGTGCAAAGCGCTGGCCAGGGTTTTCGGCTGAAGGCGCAGTTGATGAGGGACGAGTTTAAGAAAGCGCCGGTGCTGCACCTGATGCTGCGCTATACCCAGGCGCTGATCACGCAGATGGCGCAAACCGCGGCGTGCAACCGCCACCATTCGCTGGACCAGCAGCTGTGCCGCTGGCTGCTGCTGAGCCTGGACCGCCTGCAGGGCAACGAGTTGGTGATGACGCAGGAGTTGATCGCCAACATGCTCGGCGTGCGCCGCGAAGGCGTGACGGAGGGCGCGCTCAAGCTGCAAAAGGCCGGGCTGATCAGCTATGCGCGCGGCCGCATCTCCGTGCTGGACCGCCAGGGGCTGGAGCAGCGCACCTGCGAGTGTTATGCGGTGGTCAAGAAGGAGTACGACCGCCTGCTTCCCCAGCGGCTGGCGGCTTGAGGTCTGGGGCGGGTGCCGGCTTTCGGCCCGGCCCCGGCTGCCTGGCGCTTCGGCCGTGGCCACACCCTGGCACATCGCGCCGTGTGTGCGCTGGCATACAGTGGCGCGGCGGTGCGTGGCGCATACTCGGTACATCGACCTACACTGCATCTCGCAGCAGCGCGCCATGCTCGCCCCCGACACCTGAGAGGGCCGGCAGCACACCGGAGAGCCATTTTGGCCACCGTCCAGAACCATCTGATCGAGCGGCTTCCCCGCAAGGACCGCGTGCGGCTGCTGGCCATTTGCGAGCCCGTCCAGCTGGTGCTGTCCGAAGTGCTGTGCGAGCCCGGCACGCCAACGCGCCATGTCTACTTTCCCACCGAGGGCTTTATTTCGCTGGTGGCGCTGCTTGACGGCAGCCCCGGCGTGGAAGTGGGCATGGTGGGCCGCGAGGGCATGCTGGGCGCGCAGGTGGCCCTGGGCGTGGTCACCTCGCCCTTGCATGCGCTGGTGCAAGGCCCGGGTGCGGCCTGGCGCATAGGCACCGGCGCCTTCCGCAAAGAGCTCGCAGGCAGTGCGGCACTGCAGCGCGGCCTCAATCGCTACCTCTATGTGCTCATGGCCCAGCAGGCCGCATCGGCTGCGTGCCTGCGCTTTCACCTGATCGGCCCGCGCCTGGCGCGCTGGCTGCTGATGACCCAGGACCGTGCCCACTCCGACAGTTTTCATGTTACGCAAGCCTTTCTCGCCTACATGCTCGGTATGCGCCGCGTCGGCGTCACGGCGGCTGCCGGTGCTTTGCAGCGCAGCGGCCTCATCGAATACCACCGCGGCGACTTCAGGGTGCTGGACCGCAGCGGGCTCGAAGCCGCGGCATGTGGCTGTTATGCCGCTGGGCGGCAGTCCTATGCCGAACTGCTGGACGTCTCATCCCGTCGCCCCACAGGGCTTTAATGGCTGGTCCAGCGACGCTCGGCGGCTCCCTGAAAAGACGGTCGCCATTGCGGGGAGGGAGGCGAGCATCCGGGTTTGCCTGTTCCCGGTTTTGTTCGTTAGCGCACCGACGCACGAATCGCGACTTGCTATAAGAAACCAGTGCGATATTGCCAGCCGTGTACCTGGTCGAGGCACCTGACCGCTGTTGCAGCGTGATGAATCAACCTAACTTAGTACGAGGTGTGCCATGATCCACACAAAACCTGATCGGGCACCCGGGGCCGCGAACCTGGCGTACCTGGCGTCGACCATGCCGATTTCCGGGGGGCTCGGGCCAGACTCAAGGAATCACTACGCCGGAGCTGCCGCCGCGATCAACATCTCTTTCGCCTGTGCCAGGGGCCATGACGCTGACACAGACACAGACACAGGCGACGCTGTTGCCTTACTGGCGGCAAGCGCATTGCTGACCGGGCAGTCGCGTGAGATCGCGAACGATGACTGGGACGCCATGTTCCGCGCCGTCGAATCAAGGCTGAGGCAAACGGTAGGCGAGCGGCTGGCCGTCGTCACCGGGCCGCAGCCGCAACATGCAGCGGGTCGGGTTCAGGCCATTGTGCTGGAATGTGTGGAGGCGCTGGAGCAATTGCACACGGCGCTGATGCTGGAACGCGATCGCTGCGGCCAGCTGGAACGGGAGCTGGCCCTCCTGAATGGTTCAGCGGCCCGGCCGCTTCTCTGAGCCGCAGCCTGTCCCGGGCGATCCGGTCACGCACCACGCACTGAAATCACGGGAATCGCTGAGCCATGGGTACATCGATTGAGCAGGTGACGCAGGCGCCGGATGAAAAAAACGCCGGTCTCGCTGGCGATCGCGATTTCGCAGCGGTGCGTGCAGGGTGTCAGGCCTCAGGTGGGGCGGTGCGCGAGAGCGATCTCGCCGGCTGGCTGGAGAAGCGCCAGCTTGGAAATGCTGTGAGCCTGGCAAAGCTGATCATCTCGGGCAATATTTTTGGTTTTGAATGGCAGGGCAACTTCTGGATTCCGATGTTTCAGTTTGACTTTCGCGACCTGTCGATCAGGCAGGCGCCCCGGAAGGTGCGCGCCGAACTGGGGGGCGCGTTTGACGGCTGGGCGCTTGCCGTCTGGTTTGTCCAGCCTTGCGTCTGGTTGAACGGCCAAAGCCCCCTCGCCCTGCTGGAAGCGGACCTGCCGGCCGTCCTGGAAGCAGCGCGCAGCGAGCGCCTTGTTGCAACGGGTTGGACGGGAAAACCCGGTACATCGTTTGCCACGGCACTCCGGGGGCGGAGCCATCATGCACCTGCAGCCTCAGCGGAGGCTGCGGGTCCTGGCACTGGTGAATGACGCCCCGGCGCCAGGTTTAGTGAGCGGCCTTGAGCGCACGGCGGTACTGCACCGCCTCGGCTACATGCGTGACCTGCACCGTGGCCGCACCCGCCAGGTCCGCAATGGTTCTTGCCACCTTCAGGCACCGATGAATGCTGCGACCTGACCAACCCAGCCGCGTGGCGGCGGTGTTCAGAAATTTCGCCGCCGCGTCATCGAGCTGGCATTGCGCATCAATCGCCTGGCCTTCCAGGGCCTGGTTGGTGCTGCCCTGCCGGGTGATGGCCCGCTCGCGGGCCTGGACCACCCGGCCCCGGATTGAGGCGGTGGCCTCGCCGGGCGGCGTGTTCACCAGTTCATCGGCGGCCAGCGCACCGACTTCCACATGCAGGTCAATCCGGTCCAGCAGGGGGCCGCTGAGCTTGCCCTGGTAACGGGACACCTGGTCGGGCGAGCAACGGCAGGCACGCAGGCTGGAGCCGAGGTAGCCGCAGGGGCAGGGGTTCATGGCGGCGACCAGCTGAAAGCGCGCTGGAAACTCGGCGCGCTGTGCTGCCCGGGAAATCGTGATGGTGCCGGATTCCAGCGGCTCACGCAGTGCTTCCAGTGCGGCGCGCGGGAATTCAGGCAACTCATCGAGAAACAGAACGCCCCGATGGGCCAGCGAGATCTCGCCCGGGCGGGGCGGCGAGCCGCCGCCCACCAGTGCCACGGCGCTGGCCGTATGGTGGGGCGCGCAGGTCGGCCGGAGGGCCCAGTTTTCCAGCGCGAAGCGACCGCCCAGCGAGGCGACCGCGGCGCTTTCCAGCGCCTCCTCGGTGGTCATGACGGGCAGCAGGCCGGCAAAACGTTGTGCCAGCATGGATTTGCCGGAGCCGGGCGCGCCCATCATCAAGATGCTGTGTCCGCCGGCCGCGGCAATTTCCAGCGCCCGCCGGGCCGCCGCCTGGCCCTTGACGTCGGCGAGATCCGGGTAATCTGCCTGCTCCCGGCGAGGAATGGGCGCGATCCGGGTCCAGCCGTCCAGCACCTCGGGTGGCGTGTCACCGGGCAGGAATTGCCTGACCACGTCCAGCAAATGGTGCGCACGGTAGATTTCGGCGTCGGGAACCAGCGCTGCCTCCTGGGCGCTGCCTTCCGGCAGCACCAATTTGGGTTGCCTGGCCGGCATGCCGGGTTTGTCAGGAGTCATGGCGCCATCGTTTTTTGCGAGGTGCGCCAGTGCCAGGCTCATGGCCAAGGCGCCTCTTACAGGGCGCAGGTCACCGCCCAAAGACAACTCCCCCGCGAACTCATAGCCCGCCAGCTTGCGGGCGTCCAGCTGGCCGCTGGCTGCCAGAATGCCCAGGGCAATCGGCAAATCAAAGCGGCCGGAGTCCTTGGGCAAATCCGCAGGTGCCAGATTCACCGTGATCCTCTTGTTGGCCGGAAACTCCAGCCCGGTGTTCTGAATGGCGGAGCGCACCCGCTCGCGTGCTTCCTTCACCTCGGTTTCAGCCAGGCCCACCAGGGTGAAGCTGGGCAAGCCGTTCGCCAGATGCACTTCGACGCACACCGGCCGTGCCTCCAGACCCAGCAGGGCCCGGCTATGCACTAAAGACAAGCTCATTTTTGTAACTCCCTCTTAAATGCATCAAAGTTGTGCGCATATTTGAGCCAACTTGGTGCAATATTCGTTTTTCTTGGTTTAGATGTAACGCGACAGTGCGCGAAAAGGTAGACGTGTACCCACAGAAGGAGCGGGGGTTTGGCACGTAACGTGCTACGAACAATTCGGGCAACTTCAACCAACTTCAACAACCTTCGGAGCTTCTCATGAAACTTATCCCCGTCCAGGTCGCACTTGCCGCATCTCTGGTTATGTCCAGCGCAGTCTTTGCCCAGACGCCAGCCCCTGCCGCAGAGCCATCCCCGCTGTCATTCAACATCTCCCTGACCAGCAATTACAAGTTCCGTGGCCAGGACCAGGATTACTCCAAGACACGAAGTTTCAAGCCGGCCCTGCAGGGCGGCGTCGATTATGCGTTCAGCAACGGTTTCTATGTGGGTAACTGGAACTCCACCATCAACTGGACCAAGTACCTGCCTTCCGGCGACAACAGCCATGTTGAAGTCGATCTCTATGGTGGCTACAAGTTCAAGGCCGGCCCTCTCGACATGGATGTGGGCGCTCTGACCTACCTCTATCCGGGTGCCAGTGGCGCCAACACGACCGAGGTCTACCTCGGGGCCGCTTACGGGCCGGTCAGCGCCAAGTACTCCCACACCGTTTCCAAGGGCTACTTTGGACTCGGCAAGGAATACCTGGTGGGTGAGGGCCGTGGCACCGGCTACCTGAACCTGGCGTTCGCCCAGGAAGTGATGCCCAAGGTGACCTTCAAGGCCTCCCTCGGCTTTACCGACCTGAAGAGCGCCGCGAACTCCGCCGGCCTGCCTGATTACATGGACTACAGCGTTGGCGCCGCCTACGACCTGGGCGACGGTCTCTCCCTGTCGGGTGCTGTGGTCGGTGGCAACAAGAAAAACAGCTATCTGTATCCCGCGTCAGTTGACACCAGCGGCAAGTCCATCAACAAGGGCACGCTGGTTGTGACGCTGACCAAAACCCTGTAAAGGCGGCAGAAGCGGCGCACAGCCTGGCCGCTTCCCTATTCATCCTGGAGGAACCTGAAATGAAACTAGTAACGGCCATCATTAAACCGTTCAAGCTGGACGAGGTGCGTGAAGCACTCTCCGGTATTGGCGTGCAAGGCATCACGGTGACGGAAGTCAAGGGCTTCGGCCGTCAGAAAGGCCACACGGAACTGTACCGCGGTGCAGAGTACGTGGTCGACTTTCTGCCCAAGGTCAAAATTGAGGCGGCAGTCTCTGACGAGCTGGTGGACCGCGTGATTGAAGCGGTTGAAGGTGCTGCCCGCACCGGCAAGATCGGCGACGGCAAGGTCTTTGTCTATAACCTCGAGCAGGTTGTGCGCATCCGCACCGGTGAAACCGGCAAGGAAGCGCTCTAAAGCTCGGCTCAACCTAGAAAAAAGAGAACATTGACATGAAAAAACTTCTTGCTTCCCTTGTATTGGGATTGAGTTTGCTGGGTATCGGCGCAGCCGTGATGGCGCAGGCGCCGGCAGCAGCGCCTGCCGCGTCGGCCGCCGCCGAAGCCAAGCCGGCCGAGGCAGCCGCTCCGGCGGCGCCCGCTGCCGCTGCAGCCCCCGCCGCGGCAGCCGCAGCGCCTGCTGCCGCAGCGGCCTCAGCACCTGCTCCTGTCCCCAACAAGGGAGATACGGCCTGGATGATGGTCTCCACCCTTCTGGTGATCATGATGACCGTTCCGGGTCTGGCCCTGTTCTACGGCGGCCTGGTCCGCAGCAAGAACATGCTATCGGTCCTGATGCAGGTCATGGTGACTTTTTCCATGATCGTCGTGTTGTGGTTCATTTACGGCTACAGCCTGGCATTCACCGAGGGCAACGCTTTCTTTGGCGGCTTTGACCGGCTGTTCATGAAAGGGATCTGGGACAACGCGGCCGGCACCTTCGCCAACGCTGCCACCTTCAGCAAGGGCGTCGTGATTCCTGAAATCGTGTTTGCCGCCTTCCAGGCGACTTTCGCGGGCATCACCTGTACCCTGATCGTCGGCGCCTTTGCCGAACGCATCAAGTTCTCCGCCGTGCTGCTGTTCATGGCCATCTGGTTCACCTTCAGCTACGCCCCGATTGCGCACATGGTGTGGTTCTGGATGGGTCCTGATGCCTACACGGGCAAGGAAGTGGTTGACGCGATGAACGGCAAGGCCGGTTATATCTGGCAAATGGGCGCGCTGGACTTTGCCGGCGGTACCGTCGTGCACATCAATGCTGCTGTTGCCGGCCTGGTCGGTGCCTATGTGATCGGAAAGCGTATCGGCTACGGCAAGGAGTCGATGGCGCCTCACAGCCTCACGCTGACCATGGTCGGATCCGCTCTGCTGTGGGTTGGCTGGTTTGGTTTCAATGCCGGTTCCGCGCTCGAAGCCAATGGTTTTGCCGCCCTGGCATTCATCAATACGCTCGCTGCCACCGCCGCCGCTGTGCTGGCATGGTGTGTCGGTGAATCGCTGATGCGTGGCAAGGCTTCGATGCTGGGTGCTGCATCCGGTGCGGTTGCGGGTCTGGTGGCCATCACGCCGGCAGCCGGCAACGTGGGTATCGGTGGTGGCCTGGTGATCGGTCTGGCGGCTGGCTTTGCCTGCCTCTGGGGCGTGAATGGCCTGAAGAAACTGCTGGGTGCTGACGACTCGCTCGACGTGTTCGGCGTGCACGGTATCGGCGGTATTCTGGGTGCCTTGCTCACCGGCGTGTTCAACTCCCCAAGCCTGGGCGGCCCCGGCTTTGTGGCTGACTGGACGACGGCCACCGTGGTGACCGCTGCCGACTTCTCGGTCGTGTCACAACTGTGGATCCAGGCCAAGGCCGTGCTGATCACCATCGTCTGGTCTGGCGTGGTGTCCTTCATCGCCTACAAGATTGTTGACCTGACGATCGGCCTGCGCGTGAGCGAAGAAGACGAACGCGAAGGTCTGGACATCACCGCACACGGTGAAACAGCCTACAACCGCTAACAGGAATAGGGAATGCCGGGACTGCCTTGAAGGCAGTCCCTTGATCAACGAGAGTCTCCTTTGGATGTTCAGCCCGCCGGTGCCAAGCCGGTGGGCTGTTTTTTTTTGCCTGCGCGGTTTGCACAGGCGGGGCGGCTGAAGGGACATGGCCGGTGCCCCGGCGCCGGGCTTACGCCGCAGGTCGCAGGTCAGGGCGTTTCGTGCGCTGCCATTCGCTCATTGATATACAACAACCCATTTCTCAGGGATGATGCAACTGAGGGTATCGCCGGCGCTTGCAATTTTGTACATTTATTGCTGATTCGGGTGGCCTGTTCATCGATTCAGCAATATCTTGCACGGTCTTGCCCGCACGGAACAATAACTGGAGAGATTCAGGATGACGCGTGTGCCGGAAAAGTGGCTGTCATTTTTTCGCTGGTTTGGGACCGCATGGGCGTTTTCCCTCCTGATGGTGCTCGTCGTGCTGGGGCTGGTGGTTGAGCGGGAACTGAGCACCTCCCGTTACCAGGCGCACTTTTTTGCCAGCCTGGCCAGCAAGGCCAGCTATGCCCTCGGCGAGGGGCCCAGTCCGTCCATCCGTTTCCCCCACAGCGGACCGTATGACGACCGCCTCGGCTACACGGAGTTGCCAACATTTCTGGGCAAGCTGACGGGGCGGGGTTTCGAGATCACGCAGCAGGCGCGCTCGTCGGAGGGCATGGTGCGCATCATGGACGCCGGTTACTTTGCCCCCTACCCTGAAAAGACGCAGAGCGGCCTGAGCATCGTCGATTGCCACAACGACAGCCTGTTTCAGGAGCGCTATCCGGAACGGGTCTACAAAAGTTTTGACGATATTGCGCCCGTTCTGGTGCAGAGCCTGCTGTTCATCGAGAACCGCGAGCTGCTCGACCCGGACCATCCGAGGCGCAACCCGGCCGTGGAATGGGACCGGCTGGCCCATGCCGTGCTGAACAACGTCCGGACCAGCATCACCGGCAATGGCCGTTCGCCCGGCGGCAGCACGCTGGCAACGCAGATTGAAAAATACCGCCATTCTTCCGAGGGGCGCACTTCGTCGATCCGGGAAAAGCTGCAACAGATGGTATCGGCCTCCCTGCGTGCTTACCAGCAGGGCGAAGACACCCGTGCAGCACGGCGCCAGATCGTGCTGAGCTACATCAACACAATGCCGCTGTCAGCCAAGGCCGGCTTTGGTGAAGTGCATGGCCTGGGTGACGGCTTGTGGGTCTGGTACGGGCGTGATTTCAACGAGGTCAATCGCCTCCTGAAGGACGTGGACGTGGACGAAAACGGCGGCGACCTCAGCGAGGCGGGGCGGCTTTACAGGCAGGCGCTCAGCCTGTTGATCGCGCAGCGCCGTCCTTCCTATTACTTCGAGGCCAGCGAAACCGAGCTGGAACAGCTCACCGACAGCCATCTGCGCGTGCTCGGCAGCGCCGGCGTGATTCCGCTCGCGCTGCGCGACTCGGCGCTTCGGGCGAGTCTGAACCGGCGCGCCGACAAGGTGCCTGCCGCAGTGGCTTCCTTTGTCGAGCAGAAGGCGGCCAATACGGTCCGTACGCATCTTGCCGGCCTGCTCGGCGGCAGCCGCCTGTACGACCTGGATCGCCTCGATCTCACCGTCGCCAGCACGCTGGATGCGCCGGTGCAGAAGGCGGTCACCCGCGTGCTGCGGGAGTTGCGCGACCCGGCCAGCGCCAAGGCGGCCGGGCTCAGCGGCAAGCAGTTGCTGGACCGCGGCGATCCGGCCAAGGTGGTGTATAGCTTCACGCTGTATGAGCGTGGAAGCGACGTCAATTACCTGCGGGTGCAGACGGACAATTTCGACCAGCCGCTCAATATCAACGAAGGCACCAAGCTCGACCTCGGCTCCACCGCCAAGCTGCGCACACTGGTGACCTACCTCGACATCATGGACAAGCTGCACCAGCGCCTGGCCGGGCTGGACGCCATACAGCTGCGCGCACTGGAGGTTGACAAGAAGGATGTCCTGACGCGCTGGGCGGCCGACTATTTTCTCACTGCGAAAGACAAGAGCCTGGCCCCCATGCTGGAGGCCGCGCTGGAGCGACGCTATTCGGCCAGCACGGGGGAAGGATTTTTTACCGGTGGCGGATTGCACCACTTTGACAATTTCAAGCCTGAAGACAACGGCAAGGTGATGTCGGTGCGCGATGGGCTGCGCAACTCGGTCAATCTGGTGTTCATCCGGCTGATGCGCGACGTCGTGCACCACTACATGTTCCTGACCCCCGGTTCTTCGGCCAGGCTGCTGCAGGATGCCGACGACCCGCGCCGCGCCGACTACCTGGCGCGTTTCGCCGACAAGGAGGGGCAGGTCTTCATGCGGCGCTTCCTGGTCAAGTACCGCGGCAAGACCGCGCAGGAGGCCGAGGAGGTGCTGCTGCAGGGCGTGCGTCCGACCGCGTCACGGCTGGCAGCCATCTTCCGCACGATTGAACCCGACGCATCGCTGGAGCAGTTCACCGCGTTTGTGAAGCGCCACCGGACGGGCGGCATCGACCCGGCCGAGCCCCGGTTGGCCAAGCTCTACGCACAATTTGCGCCCGGACAGATGTCCCTGGCCGACCGCGGCTACGTGGCGGGTGTGCATCCGCTGGAATTGTGGCTGGTCGGCTACCTGCGCAACCATTCGGGGGCGAGCCAGTCGCAGGTGATGCAGGCCAGCAGCGCCGAGCGGCAGGCGGTGTATTCATGGCTTTTTTCCGCCCATCGCAAGCAGGCGCAGGACAAGCGGATCCTGGGCCTGCTCGAAGGAGAAGGCTTTCTGGAAATCCATCGCCAATGGGCGCTCACGGGTTACCCTTTTGACGCCCTCGTGCCGTCCTATGCGACCGCGATCGGCGCGTCAGCCGACCGTCCCGCCGCGCTGGCGGAGTTGATGGGGATCCTCGTCAACGATGGCCTGCGCAAACCGGCCATGCGCATCCAGTCCCTGCACTTCGCCGCCGCAACCCCCTATGAAACCGTGCTGCAGTACAAACCCGGCCAGGCGGAACGGGTGCTGGCGCCGGAAGTCGCCCGGGCGGTGCGCGGCGCGCTGCGGCTGGTGGTCGAGGGCGGCACCGCACAACGCGTGAAGCAGGCCTTTGTGCGGCCAGACGGCAGTATCATGCCGGTGGGCGGAAAAACCGGCACCGGCGATCAGCGCTTCGATGTCTATGGCGGGGGAGGCCGGCTGATCAAGTCGCGCGTGGTCAATCGTTCGGCGACTTTCGTATTCAACGTCGATGAACGTTTTTTTGGCACCATCATCGCTTACGTGCCGGGGGCCCAGGCCGCCGCCTACGATTTCACCAGCGGCCTGCCGGTGCAATTGCTGAAAGTGCTGGCACCCAGGCTGACACCCCTGATGAACGCGCGCGGCGGCGATGACGCGCCGCCGGGCACCTGCGTGCCTTGAGTGCATTGAGGGCCCAGGCTCACGGCTTTCCTGTATGGGCCGGAGACATGGGGCCTGTATTGACGGATCGAATTCACCAAAAAAAGGAAACCATGACCTGGCAAACCCTTGTTGCCCAACCCAGCGAGCTGGGCGAGTCCCCGTTCTGGCACCCGGATGAACAAAGCCTTTATTGGGTCGACATTCCGGGCCGGCAGATTCACCGCTGCAAGGTGGGGGAGGCGTCGAATGGCCCGGTAGAAAGCTGGGCCATGCCGACCGAGCCCGGCAGCATCGCACCGGCGCAGACGCGGGGCCAGGCCAGCGGGCTGGTCATCGCGCTGCGTGACGGCATTTACCGCGCCCGGCAGTGGGGCGGCGCGCTCGAGCAACTGGTGCGGGCCGGGCATGACACCACCACCACGCGCTTCAACGACGGCAAGGCCGACCCCCTGGGCCGCTTCTGGGCCGGCACCATGTACGAGCCCCGCGACGCCAGACAGGCGCAACTTTTTTCAGTGGATTGCCGCGACGGCCGCGCGCCCCTGGTGGAGCTCAAGGCCGGCGATGCCATCATTGCCAACGGACTGGCCTGGTCGCCCGACGCAGCCACCGTCTATTGGACCGATACGCCCAGCCACACCATTCACGCCTGGGACTGGGAGGGGCAGAGCAATGCCATGCGCCGGCGCCGCGTGTTCCGGCAGTGGCCGGGAAAACCTGAGGGCTGGCAGCCCGGCATGCCCGGCTACGGAGGCCGGCCGGACGGCGCCGCTGTCGATGTGGAGGGCAACTACTATGTGGCCATGTTCGAAGGCGGCCGGCTGCTCAAGCTGTCGCCCGCCGGTGAGCTGCTGGCCGATATTCCTGTGCCGGCGCGCTGCCCCACCATGCCGTGCTTTGGCGGGCACGACCTGCGAACGCTCTACCTCACGACGGCACGCTACAAGCGCCCCGACGAGGAGCTGCAAACCTGGCCGGACTCGGGCTGCGTATTCTCGATGCGGGTCGATGTGCCCGGCCTGCCGGTGAACTTCTTCAGGGACTGAAGGGCGGGTTCTGCGGTTGGGGGGGCGCCGGCCCGCAGGAAAAAATCGAACATGGCCCGTTCAAAAAAATCAAAACCCCGTCCGCCGGAGCCGCTTACCATTGGCCCATGGCTTCAGATATTGCAGATACCGAGGTGACGGCGGCCCTGGCCGCGCGGGTGCGGGACGCCTCCGCCAGGGGCACGCCCCTGCGCATCCGGGGCGGCGGCACCAAGGACTTTTATGGGCAGGCCCTGAAGGGCGACGTCCTCGACATGAATGTTCTGGCCGGCGTGGTCAGCTACGAGCCCAGCGAGTTGGTGGTCACCGTGCGCGCCGGCACCCCGCTGGCCGAGCTGGAAGCCCTGCTGGCGGCCCAGGGCCAGTGCCTGCCGTTTGAGCCGCCGCATTTCGGCAGTTCCGGTGCGCGGGCCACGGTCGGCGGCATGGTCGCCAGCGGTCTCAGCGGCCCGGCGCGCAGCAGCGTGGGGGCTGTGCGTGACTACATGCTGGGCGTGGTCCTGCTCAACGGCAAGGCAGAGCGGCTGACCTTTGGCGGCCAGGTGATGAAGAATGTGGCCGGCTACGACGTGTCGCGCCTGATGGCCGGCTCACTCGGAACGCTGGGCGTGCTGCTGGAGGTCTCGCTCAAGGTGCTGCCGGTCGCGCCGCTGGAGGCCACGCTGGTGTTTGACATGGATGAAGCGGCATCCTTGCGCCAGCTCAACCGCTGGGGCGGACTGCCATTGCCGGTCAACGCCTCCTGCTGGCACGACGGCCGTTTGTGGGTTCGCCTGCGCGGCGCCAAGGCAGCGGTTGCTGCCGCGCAAAAAACCATGGGTGGCGACCTGGTGGACGAATCTTCACGCGAGCTGTGGGCGGCCTTGCGCGAACAGACGCTGCCTTTTTTCGAACTCCAGGACGGCGAATCCCTGTGGCGCGTTAGCGTGCCCGACACGGTTGCGCCATTGCCCCTGGGCCCCACGCTGCTGGAGTGGGGTGGCGCGCAGCGCTGGGTGAAACGGTCGGGCGGACGCCCGGCCGGTGACGCCCAGGCTATTCGCGAGGCCGCGCTGGCGGCTTCTGGCCACGCCACGCTGTTTCGCTCCGCCGACAAGACCGTCCCGGTGTTCTCGCCGCTCAAAGCCCCACTGGACCGCATCCACCGCGACCTCAAAAAACAGTTTGACCCGGCCGGTGTGTTCAATCCGGGCCGCATGTTTGCGGACTGGTAAAAAAAGCAGGGCCCAAGCATGCGACGTCTGCGCCACCTGACCGGGCAACACCGGACGGCTTCCATCAACCGCCTGCTCGGCGGCGTGCTCGCCTTCAATGCCGGGGCCATCAATGCGGGCGGCTTCCTGCTTGTCAGCATGTACACCTCGCACATGACGGGGTTTTTGTCCATGCTGGCCGACAACCTGATTCTGGGCCACATGACGCTGGTGCTGGGTGCCGTGGGCACTCTGCTGGCCTTTACCTCCGGGGCGGCCCTGACCGCCATCCTGGTGAACTGGGCGCGGCCGAACCGGCTGCGCAGCGAGTATGCGCTGCTCCTGCTGACGGAGGCCATGCTGCTGCTGGTCTTTGGCTTGCTCGGCGCCACGCTGAATCGCCAGACCCCTTTTGCCGTCCCGCTGACCGTGCTGGTGCTGGCGTTCACCATGGGCTTGCAGAACGCGCTGGTGAGCAAGATCTCCTCGTCGCAGATTCGCACCACCCACATGACCGGCGTCCTGACCGATGTGGGCATTGAGCTGGGCAAGATGTTTTACTGGAACCGGACTGCCAGCCCGCCCGAGTCCCGTGTCCGCGCCAACCGGATGAAGTTGCGCCTTTTTGGCACCCTGCTGGGCATGTTTGTTGCCGGCGGCGTGGTGGGGGCATCCGGGTTCAAGTATGTGGGCTTCATCTGGGTGGTGCCCCTGGCGCTGCTGTTGCTCGCCTTGTCCTTGCCGCCCCTGTACGCGGACTTTCACCGCACCTTGCGGCGCAAGGTCAAAGCCATCCAGCAGTCTTCCTGAGCACCATGCAAACCCATCTCGCCCCCGAATTCAAAAACACCGCCGAAGGCCGCGAGGCCGAAGCGATTTTGCGCAAGTGCGTGCACTGCGGCTTTTGTACCGCCACCTGCCCCACCTACCAGCTGCTGGGCGACGAACTCGACGGCCCGCGTGGCCGCATCTACCTGATCAAGCAGGTGCTCGAGGGCGAAGCGCCCACGCGCAAAACCCAGCTGCACCTGGACCGCTGCCTGACCTGCCGCAACTGCGAGACCACCTGTCCGAGTGGCGTGCAGTACGGCCACCTGGTGGACATCGGCCGCAAGCTGGTCGACGAGCGCGTGCCGCGTCCGGCCGGTGAGCGCACCGTGCGCTGGGCACTTAAGGAAGGCTTGCCTTCCCCGCTGTTTGCGCCTGCCATGAAAGCCGGCCAGACTGTGCGTGGCCTGCTGCCTGCGGCCCTCAAAAACAAGGTGCCGCAAAAGCAGGATGCTGGCGCCTGGCCGCAGCGCACGCATGCCCGCAAGATGCTGATGCTCGAAGGCTGCGTGCAGCCCGCCATGATGCCCAACATCAATGCCGCGACGGCGCGCGTGCTGGACGCGGCCGGCATTCAGACCGTCTTGGCGCGCAAGGCCGGCTGCTGCGGTGCGGTCAAATTCCACCTCAACGATCACGAAGGCGGAAAGGCCGAGATGCGCCGCAACATCGACGCCTGGTGGCCGCACGTGGCGGCAGACGAGGGCGGCGGCGACAGCGGCGTGGAAGCCATCGTCATGAACGCCTCGGGTTGTGGCGTCACCGTCAAGGAATACGGCCACATCCTCAAGGACGACCCGGCCTACGCGGCCAAGGCGGTGCGCATCAGTGAACTCACGCGCGACCTCAGCGAGCTGCTGCCCGAACTGGTCGGCGAGCTGCAGGGCAAGGTCAGGGCCCAAGCCGGCGCCATGGTGTTCCATCCGCCCTGCACCTTGCAGCACGGCCAGCAATTGCGCGGCGGGGTGGAGTCGCTCATGGGCGCGCTGGGTTTCAAGGTCACGCTGGCCGCTGCCGAATCACACCTGTGCTGCGGCTCGGCGGGGACGTACTCCGTGCTGCAGCCCGACATCGCCTACCAGCTGCGCGACCGCAAGCTGGGCCACCTGCAGGAGGCCGCGCCCGAGGTGATCATCTCGGCCAATATCGGCTGTATCACGCACCTGCAAAGCGGCACGGCGACGCCTGTGCGGCATTGGATTGAGGTATTGGACGACGCGCTTATCTGAAACGCTACTGACATGACGTTGTCAGGAGCCCCTCCGCATCATCAAGGCTTCTTCCACACAACAGGAGCCTTCCATGAAAAACGCCATCAGCTGGTTTGAAATCCCCAGCGCTCAACTGGACAAAGCCCAGGCCTTTTACGAAGCTGTGCTCAATTGCAAGATGCGCCGCGAGGCCATGGGCCCGTCCGAGGGTGCGGTGTTTCCTTATGACGGAGAGGGCGTGGGCGGCGCCTTGATGGTCGGCCCTACCGCGCCGGCGCTGGCATCCGGCGGCACGCTGGTTTACCTCGATGCCTCGCCTTCGCTTGATGCCGCCCTGGCGCGCGCCGTCAAGGCCGGCGGCAAGGTCGCCTTGCCGCGCCAGGCGCTGCCGCCCGGTATGGGCTTTTTTGCCCACATCGCCGACCTGGACGGCAACCGCGTCGGCCTGCACGCATTGGCATGAGCCGCAAGAATTGGATAGCGGTTGCCAGCGCCGAGCATGCGCGGCATGGGTGCGCGGAAACAGTGGGTTTTATGCAGGTGTGCCATGGCAAATGCGCACCACTTAAAAGAGTGTTGGCTGAGGATCGCGTTGCTTATTACTCACCCACGCTGGCCATGGGTAGCAAAGACAAATTCCAGCGCTTTGTCTCCATAGGCGTGGTGCAAGCCGGCGAGCCCTATGCCTTCGACATGGGCGGCGGTTTTGTGCCGTTTCGCCGCGACGTGGCCTATGTGGCCGCGAGGGAGGCGTCCATACTGCCCTTGCTCGACGAGTTCGAGCTTGTGGAAAACCGCCAGCGCTGGGGCTACAAGTTCCGGTTCGGCCTGTTCGAAGTCAGCGACCACGATATGCGGCTGATCGCACGGGCCATGCAGGCGGATCTGGCGGCGCTGGGCCTGCACGCCGGCGCAGGCCAAAGCCAGGCCCGGCGTTCAGATGGACCACTGCGCCGGGCGGCGAGACATTGCGCCTGAGGGCGCCACCCGGTGCTCCCCTATCATTCACACACCATGCGCCGCGCCGACCGCCTCTTTCACCTTGTGCAGCTGATCCGCGGCCGGCGTTTGAGCACGGCGGAATTTCTGGCAAAGCGGCTCGAAGTGTCGGAGCGCACGATTTACCGTGACGTGGCCGACCTGCAGCATCAGGGCGTGCCTATCGAGGGCGAGGCGGGCGTGGGCTACCGGCTGGGCGCGGGCTTTGACCTGCCGCCGCTGATGTTCACGCAAAAGGAAGCCAATGCGCTGGCCGCGTCGGTGCGCTTGGCCCAAGCCTGGCTGGACCCGGCCATGGCGGGCGATGCGGAGGCGGCCTGGAGCAAGATTGTCTCGGTGCTGCCGCCTGCCGCGCGCGCGGCGGCCGAGGGCGTGCCGCTGTACGCCGTGGTGATAGAGCCCGACGCGGCCACACAGCGCAGCCTGCAGCTGCTGCGCGAAGCGGTGCATGCGCGCCGCAAGGTAAAGGTGCGCTACCTGGATGCGGGCGGGCGCGAAAGCCAGCGCGTGCTCTGGCCGCTGGGCTGTTTTTACTGGGGCAGTGTCTGGACGCTGGGCGCCTGGTGCGAAGCCCGGCAGGACTTTCGCAGCTTCCGCGTGGACCGCATGGCTGCGGTCGAAGCGCTGGACGAGCGCGTGGGCCATGAGGCCGGCCGCACGCTGGCGGACTACCTGCGGTCGGTGAAGGCCAACCCCAGGGCGGCCTGAACCGCGAGCCAAGCCGCCTCAGGCCGCGAGCGCGGCCTCAATATCCTTGACCAGATCGGCCGGTTTGTCGGTCGGCGCATAACGCCGGATGACCTGTCCGTCCTTGCCGACCAGGAACTTGGTGAAGTTCCATTTGATGGACTTGCTGCCCAGCAGGCCCGGGGCTTCGGACGACAGCCACTTGTACAGCGGGTGCGCGGCGGGGCCGTTGACGTCGATCTTGGACATCATCGGAAAACTCACGCCGTAATTGACCTGGCAGAACTCGGAGATTTCGCTGTCGCTGCCGGGGTCCTGCGAGCCAAACTGGTTGCATGGAAAGCCCAACACCGCCAGGCCCTGGCCGGCGTAGTTCTTGTGCAGTTCTTCCAGTCCGCCAAACTGCGGGGTGAAGCCGCACTGGCTGGCGGTGTTCACAATCAACATGACCTTGCCCGTGAATTCGGACAGGGGAACGCTTTGGCCATTGATCTGGCGGGCTTCAAAATCGTAAACGGTGCTCATGGGTTTGCTCCTTGTCGGAGCCGGCTTGGCTCACTGTCATTTTGCGCCAGTTTGCGGCGCGGGCGCCAGCGCGGCCAGCAGGGCGGCCAGCACAATCAGGCCACCACCGAGCAGCGTGCGTGGGCTGAAGTCGGCCACGCCCATCATCGCGGCGGACACGCTGGCGAACAAAATCTCCGTCAGCATCACGATGGCGGTGGTGCTGGCCGCCAGCCGCGCCGCGCCGTACTGAAGCGCCGTGTTGCTGGCGAGAAAGGCGATGCACAGGCCTACCGCCACGCCCAGCCCACCGGCCCCAAAAGCAGGGGCCGGGACGATCTGCCAGGCCATGCCGGCCAGCGCGGTTGCGCAGGCCATCAGTGCACCCCCGCCAAACATCGCCAGCATGCGCGACTCGCTCGGCGTTGAGCCGAGCCTGCGCAGCAGCACATTGGTGACGGCAAAGCAGAGGCCGCCCATCAGGCTGAGCCAGTCGGCCGCGCTTTGCGGCACGGGCCACGGCGTGCCGGGCGACTTCAGCACAATCACCACACCTGTGAGCGCCAGTGCCAGCCTGAACAGCGATGCCGCCGTCGGTTTTTCACCCAGTACGGCCCAGGCGATCAGCACAGACCAGACCGGCATCAGATAAAACAGCAGCACCACCCGGACCACGTCGCCCACCGTCACGGCCCAGTTGAATCCGACGTTGGTCAGGCCCGCCGCTGCGAGCAGGAGCAGCAGCGCGGGGTACTGCAGCAGGCCACGCCAGGCCTGCGGGCGCCACGCCAACACGCCCAGGGTCGCCACGCTGTAGATCAGCGTGGTGGCCCACAGCGGGTGCAGGCCATAGGCCAGCAGCTCGCGAAACGGCCACCAGGAGACGCCCCAGACAAAGGCGTTGATGACGAGTGCGCCGGCGGCTAGTAGAGCCCCACGGTCCCTCACTGCGTGTAGCTCCCTGCCCCCGAGGGGCCGTCAGCCGGCTCGGGGCGGCCCTTCGCCGCTGGTGCCCCACGGTCGCTCACTGCGTGTAACTCCCTGCCCCCGAGGGGCCGTCGCTTGCTCGGGGCGGCCCTTCGCCGCACGTAGCCCCACGGTCGTTCACTGCGTGCAACTCCCTGCTCCCAAGGGGCCGTCGGCTGGCTCGGGGCGGCCCTTCGCTGCGCGTGGTCCCACGGTTGTTCACTGTGGGTACCTTTCCCCAAGGCTCGCGTCGGCCGACATCAGTGAAATTTGTCGCTGCGGGCGATGCTGAGCAGGTGATCCACCTGCTCCTTGTATTTGATGCAATTGCTTTTGTGCCAGCGCTGGATCAGCCACATGAAGCCGGCCACCACCATGCCAAAGGCGGTGATGGCGCCAAAGGCCGACAGGCCCATGCCGGTGGATAGGCTGTAGAAAGCGCCCAGGCTCAGGATGCAGGCCTGTTCGTTGAAATTCTGCACGGCGATCGAGCGGCCCGCGCCCATGAGGTTGTGGCCCCGGTGCTGCAGCAGCGCATTCATGGGCACCACCAGAAAACCACCCAGACCGCCCAGCAGGATCAGGAAGGGCGCGGCGACCCAGACGTTGCCAATGAAATTCATCAGGATGACCAGCACGCCCATGGCAATGCCCAGCGGCATCACGGTTGCGGCCTGGTCCAGGCGCATGCGCATCGAGGCCAGTATCGCGCCCACGGCCGTGCCGATGGCCACCACCCCCACCAGGGAAGAGGCCTGCGTGGTGCTGTAGCCCAGGGCGGCCGCACTCCATGCCAGGACGATATAGCGCAGGTTGCCCGACACGCCCCAGAACAGTGTGGTGGTGGCCAGCGAGATCTGGCCCAGTTTGTCGCGCCACAGCGCCGCGTTGCAGTTCCAGAAGTCGGGCAGCAGCTCCAGCTTGTTGCGCGGCATGGGGCGCATTTCGACGCCGGTGTCGGGGATGCGCGTGTTGAACCAGGCGGCAATGCTGTACAGCAGTATCAGCACGGCAATGGCGGCTTCGGGGGCGGTGTCGACGCCGGTGTTGATGAGGGGGAAGTCAAACGACAGCAGCAGATGGGACACCGAATGGCCCACCAGTTGCCCGCCGAGCAGCACGCCCAGGATGATCGATGAGATGGTCAGGCCTTCAATCCAGCCATTGGCCTTGACCAGCTGCGAGGCCGGCAGCAACTCGGTCAGGATGCCGTATTTGGCGGGCGAGTAGGCGGCAGCGCCGAGCCCGACGATCGCATAGGCCAGCAGGGGGTGCGAGCCAAACAGCATCATCAGGCAGCCAATCACCTTGATGCCATTGCTCACAAACATCACCTGGCCCTTGGGCCGCGCGTCGGCGAAAGCCCCGACAAACGGCGCCAGCACCACGTAAAACAGCGCGAACATGGGAACCAGCGCCGCGGGCTGCCACTTGGGCGCCCCGCTGGTTTTCAGCAGTTCCACGGCGGCTACAAACAGCGCGTTATCAGCCAGCGAGCTGAAAAACTGGGCTGCCATGATGGTGTAAAAACCGCGCTTCATTAAATTATGTTGATCACTGCCTGAATTGCATCAGTCCGGCTGATACCGCAAGATAAGGGTGAATGTCTCCGAATGATTCCGGTTTATAGCATGGGGGCTGGTGTCAGAATCCGGAAAGACCTTGAAGAGGCACATTAACCGCAGCGGCCCGCGCCGCCTTTGTCCACTAAGTCACGCTATTTCACCTTCTACCAATTTGCGCCATGCCACGTCCCATTCTTGCCACCATCCACCGCCCGGCGCTCGCCCACAACCTGGCACGCGTGCGCGACGCCGCACCTGACGCGCGAGTCTGGGCGATCGTCAAGGCCAATGCCTACGGCCACGGCATCGAGCACGTCTTTGACGGGCTGCGCAGCGCCGACGGTTTCGCCCTGCTCGACCTGGCGGAGGCGCGACGCCTGCGCGCGCTCGACTGGCGCGGCCCCATCCTGCTGCTGGAAGGCTGCTTCGAGGCGCGCGACCTGGAGCTGTGCTCCCGCCTGGGCTTGTGGCATGCCATCCATTGCCAGGAGCAGATCGACATGCTGGCCGCGCACAAGACGCAGATTCCACACCGCGTGTTCCTGAAAATGAATTCCGGCATGAACCGCCTGGGTTTCAAGCCCGAGCGCTTTCGCGCCGCGTGGACGCGTCTCAATGCGCTGCCGCAGGTGGACGAGATTTCACTGATGACGCACTTCTCGGATGCCGACGGCCCGAAAGGCATCGCGGCGCAACTCCGGGCATTTGATGCCATCACCCATGACCTGCCTGGCGAGCGCACGCTGAGCAACAGCGCGGGCGTGTTGCGCCATGGCGATCAACTGGCGGCCCGCTCCGACTGGGTGCGGCCCGGCATCGCCGTCTACGGCAGTGCCCCCGACTTCCCCGAGCACAGCGCCGCCGAGTGGGGGCTGCAGCCGACCATGACGCTGTCGTCCCGCATCATCGGCGTGCAAGACCTGGTGGCCGGCGACACGGTGGGCTATGGCTCCAGTTTCACCGCCGACGGCCCGCTGCGCATCGGCGTGGTCGCCTGCGGTTATGCGGATGGCTACCCGCGCCACTGCAGCACGGGCACGCCGGTGCTGGTGAACGGCGTACGCACCCGCATGGTTGGGCGCGTCAGCATGGACATGATCACGGTCGATCTGACGCCGGTACCCGACGCCGGGATGGGGGCGGAGGTGACCTTGTGGGGCCGGTCTTCGGGCGCCGTCCTGCTGCCCATTGACGAAGTGGCGCAAGCCGCCGGAACCGTGGGGTATGAGCTGATGTGCGCGGTGGCGCAACGCGTTCCGGTGGTGACTGAGTGAATGTCATTGGCTGGAATGTGCGCCTGGTATGCATCTGGGAATTGTCAGATTCACCTGCGATGGTTTCAATGCACATCTTGTGAATATCCTGTGCGATTGATAGGGTTTGGCAGCCAAAATCTGTGAGTAACTCTGGAATAGCATCGGGATAACTTTTAACGACGATACGGTTTTTGTCCACGCATCTGGACCTGGTTCAGCTCTCATGGTTTGGCGGGAGCTCCCATTTGCCATTTGAATTCCTGGTTCGATTTCCCCAACAACAATTAACTCCTGGAGCATTTTTAATGCCATCCCAAGTCACCGTCCGCCCTATCGCTGCCGCGGACTTCGAGGCCTGGCTTCCCCTCTGGGCGGGCTACAACAAGTTCTATGGGCGCTCAGGCCCCACCGCGCTCGCGGACGACATCACGCGCATGACCTGGTCGCGTTTCTTCGACGCGTACGAGCCGGTGCATGCGCTGGTCGCCGAGTCCGACGGCGAGTTGGTGGGGCTGGTGCATTACCTTTTTCATCGCAGCACGACCCGCATTGCGCCCACCTGCTATCTGCAGGATCTGTTCACCACCGAATCAGTCCGTGGCAAGGGTGTCGGCAGGGCGCTGATCGAAGCCGTCTATGCGCGGGTGAAAGAGGCCGGCTCATCCCGTGTGTACTGGCAAACACACGAGACCAACACGACGGCAATGGCGCTCTATGACAAGGTGGCCGAGCGCTCGGGTTTCCTGGTCTACGGAAAAGCGCTGTAGCGCGCCAAGTCTTCGGTTGCTTCAGTTCACTGCGGCGCGATCTTCGCGCCGGTGAGCTTCTCCTGCGCCGTCACCAGGGCCGGGACGAACTTCTTGCCCTGGCCCAGGGCGCTGGCGGTGACCAGGCTCTGGTGCACGGCCTCGCCGACGAGCGACGGGACATTCACCATTTCGGCCAGGTGGGTGTAGTAGCGCAAGTCCTTGCGCGCATTGTCCAGCTCGAACTTCAGGCCTGTGAAGTCACCATTCAAGGTCTTGGCCATGGCCTGGAACAGGCCTGAGTTCACCGCACCCGCCGAGACCACGTCGACCAGCTTTTGCGGGTTGATTCCGGCCAGTGCGCCCACGGCAAAGGCTTCGGCCGTGGCCGTGCAAATGGCTTGCCCGATGAAGTTGTTGAGCAGCTTGATCACGTGGCCAGCGCCGGGGCCGCCGACGTGAAAGATGTTTTCGCAATAGGCCGCCAGCACCGGACGGATTTTGTCGAACACGGCCTGCTCGGCGCCCACCATGGTGTTGAGCTTGCCCAGCTCGGCCTCCACCGGTGTGCGCGCCAGCGGGGCATCCACCAGGGTGGCGCCATGCTCCGCGCACAGGGCGGCCAGGCGCCGCGTGGACTCCGGCTCGCTGGTCGACGTGTCGATCACGATCAGGCCGGCGCGCGCCCTGGAGAGCACGCCGCCGGGCCCGGACAGGGTCTGCTCAACCTGGGGAGAGCCGGTGACGCAGATGACCACCGCGTCGCAGTCGCCCAGCGCCGCGGGGCTGGCGACCTGTCTGGCGCCGGCGGCCAGCAGGTCGGCCACGCGCTCGGTGTTGCGGTGCACGGTCAGGCTGAGGTCAAAACCCTTGGCCTGCAGGTTGCGCGCAATGCCGTGGCCCATCAGGCCCGAAGCGCCGATCACTCCAATGTGTTCCATGCTTGTCTCCTGTGAAAATTCAATGAACGGAAAGGGTTTTGACTGCGCACTGTAGTCCGGCCAATCAGCAAGGTGGCTTTGGGTACGTGCACGCGCGCAGGCTCAGCGCTTGCGCAATCCCAGCACCATCACCGCCCCGACGACCAGCAGCGCCCCCGCCACCTGCACGGGCGCAATGGCCTGGCCCAGAATCAGCCAGGCCAGTACCAGCGCGCAGACGGGCTCGACATTCATGATGGCCGAGTTGCCGACAACGCCAAGCCTGGGCAGCACGGTGAACATGATGGTGAAGGCCGTGCCGTAGAGGCTCGTGAGCGCCGCCAGACCGCCCCAGCCTGCCGGGTGCTGGGGCAGATGAAACCCGCCCTGGCTCGCCACCGCGCTCAAGGCCACCAGCCCCGCGATGGACATCGTGGTGGCCGTGCGCACCCGGCCATCCACATCGGCCGCTTCATGCTGCGTAATCACCAGCGCCAGCCCGAAAGTGGCGGCTGCACCGAGCGCAAAGGCGACGCCAGCGCCTATGCGTGCCCACTGGCCCGAAGCGTCCAGGCCGGACGCCGCGCCGAGCACATCCAGTGCCAGCGCCAGACCGAGCAGGATGACCGGCATGGCCACCAGCAAGGCGCGCTCGGGCGCCTGCCGGTACACCAGCCAGGCCCACAGCGCCGTCCAGATCGGGTAGGTATTGAACGCCAGCAGGGCCAGCGCCACCGGCAGCCGCGCGACCGATGAGTACAGGCACAGGCTCTGGACGCCGATCAGCAGGCCGATCAGCGGCAGCATCCGCTTGTGGCGCGTGCTGAACTTCACCTGCACGCGCTGCGCCACCAGGATGGCGGCAATCACGCAGGCGGTGATGACGCTGCGAAACACCACCGCGGTGGCCACGTCCACGCCGTGGTTGAAGGCAATGCGCGCCGCCACATGGTTGGCGCCCATCATGAGCGCGATCAGCAGCAGCGTGGCAAAAGCGGTTCCGCTGATGGCTGTGCGGCCGGGGCTGGGCATCAATAAAGCCCGTGCACCCGGGCATGCAGCCGCGCCAGGCCGAGCAGCGCGTCCGTGTAGGGCGTGGGCACCTTGGTCAGCCCGCCCAACTCCCTGACCACGGTGACCAGCGCATCCAGCTCGACCGCCTTGCCGGCCTCCACGTCCTGCAGCATGGACGTCTTGAAGGCGCCCAGCTTGAGCGTCACGGCATGGCGGTCTTCGGGGCGCTGGTCGATGTGTATGCCGATGCGCGCGCCGATCTCCCTGGCTTCCAGCATCACGCTGGAAACGAAGCCGCGCACCAGTTCATCGTCCATGATGCGGTCGGTGGTGGCGCCGGTCAGCGCGCTGATCGGGTTGACCGTCATGTTGCCCCACAGCTTGAACCAGATGTCTTTCTGGATCTGGTCGGACACCGGGGCCTCGAAGCCGGCCTTTTCCAGCAGTGCCGCCAGCTGCCGCACCCGGGCCGTCTTTTCGCCCGAGGGCTCGCCCACAATGAGCTTGTTGCCGAAGTGATGGTGCACCTGACCCGGTTCGTCCAGGGAGCAGCTGGCATGCACCACGCAGCCCACGATATGCCGTGCGGGAATGGCCTCGGCCAGCGCGCCGTCCGGGTCGACGGAGGTCAGGCGCGTGCCTGCCAGCGCACCGCCAAACCCCTGCAAAAACCACCACGGCACGCCGTTCATCGCGGTCAGGACCATGGTGTCCGGGCCGATCAGCGGCGCGATATGGCGCACGACCTCCGGCAGTGACGGCGCCTTGACGGCCAGCACCACCAGGTCCTGCACACCGAGGTCGGCTGGCAAGGCACTGGAGGCCACGGCCTGCGAACTCACGCGCCCGCCCTGGTGCAGGCGCAGGCCATGCAGCTGCAGGGCATCGAGCGTGGCACCGCGGGCCACCACACTCACGCTGCAGCCGGCGCGCGCCAACCCACTGCCAATCCAGCCACCAATGGCGCCCGCGCCGTAAATGCAGACTTTCATGCTGGGGTCCGTCAAGTTGTTAAGGGAAATTGGTCCCAAGGGAAATGAGCCCCTCGGGGGCAGGGAGTTACACGCAGTGGGGAGCGTGGGGTCCAAGACTATTCCAGCAGGGGCCGCGGAACCGGCTTCGCCGGGCCGCAGGCGCAGCGGCCCCCTCGGGGGGCAGGGAGCTACACGCAGTGAGCGACCGTGGGGGCCACATTCTCTAGCCTTCCGGCGTGAACCCAACGGCTTTCACCAGCGGGCCCCAGAGTTCGGTGTCGGCTTTCAGCATCGCGGCCAGCTGGGCGGGCGATGTGGGCATGACTTCCAGGTAAGACACCGCCAGGCCGTCAATCACGTCCTGCGATGCCAGCGCCGCACGGATGGCGCTATTCAAGCGCTGCACCACGTCCTGCGGTGCCTTGGCGGGCAGGAAGAAGCCAAACCATTCGGTGAACGCCATGTCCTTGAAGCCCTGCTCGAGCAGCGTCGGCGTATTCGGCGTGAACTTGCCCCGCCTGGGGCCGCTGGTCGACAGCAGGCGGCATTTGCCGGCGGCCACATGCTGGGTGAACTCGCCGGTCGGGCCGGACACGGCGGCGATCTGCCCGCCTATCATGTCCAGCACCGCAGGCTGGGTGCCGCGAAACGCCACATGGCGCAAATCGACGTTGGCCGCGCGGCCGAGCAGGGCGCCGATGAAGTGTGGCGACGAGCCGGCGGCGGGCGAGCCGAAATTGGCCAGGGTCGGGTTGGCCTTGCACCAGGCCAGGAACTCGGGCACGGTCTTCACGCTGGGCGGCACCATGGGGCCGACGGCAAAGCCATAGTCGAACACGGCGGCGGCGGACACCGGTGTGAGGTCGGCCACCGGGTCGTAGGGCAGCTTTTTGTAGGTGTGCGGGTAAATGCCCAGCATGGACATGGGCGTCAGCAGCATGGTGGCGCCGTCGGGCGCGGCGTTTTTGACAAACTGCACGGCGATCTGGCCGCCGGCGCCGGTCTTGTTTTCCACCACCGCGCTTTTGGCATAGCCGGGGTGCAGCTTGTCGGCCACGCGGCGCGACACGATGTCGGCGGTGCCGCCGGGCGCAAAGCCGGCGATCACCTTGGTGTTGTCAAGGGCCTGGGCCCAGGCCTGCTGGCCGATGCCGGCGAGCAAGGCGGCGGCGCTGGAAGACTGGATGAGCTGGCGGCGTGAGATGTTCATGGTGTGTCCTCGAAAAGTCGATGTAATCGTTGGTGAACCCGCAGATATTGTCCATGGCAAGCGGGCAGGTTGTTCGGATGTTGTTCAACTCTGGGCGGGTTTCAGGTGCGCGGCCAGGTTGTTGCGCTTGCCTTCGTACGCCGGCGCGCCTTCGTCGATATGCAGCGTGAGGCCGATGGCGTGCCCGGCAAACACCGTTTCCAGGTGGGCGCTGGCACTTGCCAGCACCGCATCGCCGGCGCGCTTTTTCAGTGCCTCGCTGCGGCCCGGCGTGATGCGCAGGCTGATGTAGACAAAGGCCCGGTCGGGCTGGCCGTCGGCCACCGCAAAGTACGGTGCCGGCCAGGCCATCACGCGCGTGCCGGCGGCCGGGAACAGCGGCGCCACCCCGTCTTCTCCGCGCAATGCCACCAGCGTGGCCGCCAGGGTTTTGCACAGGGCGTTCATGTCGGTGACGCTGTCGAGGTTGGCGGTGTATTGAATGTTCAGGTGAGGCATGGGGATCCGGAGGGGGAACAAGCCGAAGAAGCCAGGAAGCCGAATAAGCCGGCCGGGTCAGTGATTATTCACCTGCCCGCAAAAACAGGTGGCGCGCCCTCATCGTTAAAGCGTCGATACTGGTTGTTTGTACAGTAATATTCGCCCATGGCCAAAGAAAAAACGATTTACACCTGCACGGAATGCGGCGGCACCAGCCCCAAGTGGCTGGGCAAGTGCCCGCACTGCACTGCCTGGAACACGCTGATCGAGTCGGTCGCCGAAAACAGCTCACCCGTCAAAAACCGTTTTGCATCCCTGGCCAAGGCCTCCGAGGTGACCACCCTCTCCGACATTGAAGCCACCGACATGGCGCGCACACCCACGGGCCATGAGGAGCTGGACCGGGTGCTGGGCGGCGGCATTGTGGACGGTGGTGTGGTGCTGATCGGCGGCGACCCCGGCATTGGCAAGTCCACGTTGCTGCTGCAGGCGCTGGACTCCCTGCAACGTGCCGGCCTGAACACGCTGTATGTGACGGGCGAGGAAAGCGGGGCGCAGGTTGCGCTGCGCTCGCGCCGGCTGGGGCTGGATGGCTCGCAGGTCAAGGTGCTGGCGGAGATTCAGCTGGAGAAAATCCTCGCCACGCTGGAGGCGACCCGGCCGGCGATTGCCGTCATTGACTCGATCCAGACGGTGTACTCCGACCAGCTCACCTCGGCGCCCGGCTCGGTGGCGCAGGTGCGCGAATGCGCGGCCCACCTGACGCGCGCGGCCAAGTCCAGCGGCGTGTGCATCGTGCTGGTCGGCCATGTCACCAAAGAGGGCGCGCTGGCCGGCCCGCGCGTGCTGGAGCACATGGTCGACACCGTGCTGTACTTTGAAGGCGACACGCATTCGAGCTTTCGTCTGGTGCGCGCCATCAAGAACCGCTTCGGCGCGGTCAATGAAATCGGCGTGTTTGCGATGACGGAGAAAGGCCTCAAGGGGGTGACCAACCCGAGCGCGATTTTCCTGTCCCAGCACAGCGAGCCGGTGCCCGGCAGCTGCGTGCTGGTCACGCTGGAAGGCACACGCCCGATGCTGGTCGAGATCCAGGCGCTGGTCGACAACGGCGGACCGAGCCCGCGCCGGCTCAGTGTCGGCCTGGACCGTGACCGGCTGGCCATGCTGCTGGCCGTGCTGCACCGCCACGCCGGCGTGGCCTGCATGGACCAGGACGTGTTTGTGAACGCCGTGGGCGGCGTGCGCATCAGCGAGCCGGCCGCCGACCTGAGCGTGATGCTGGCCATCACCTCCAGCCTGCGCGGCAAACCGCTGCCCAAGGGCTTCATCGCCTTTGGCGAGGTCGGCCTGGCCGGCGAGGTGCGCCCCGCGCCGCGCGGCCAGGAGCGCCTGAAGGAAGCGGCCAAGCTGGGGTTTAGCGTGGCGGTGGTGCCCAAGGCCAATGCGCCGAAAAAGCCGATTGAAGGGCTGACCATCCATGCGGTGGAGCGTGTGGAGCAGGCGATGGAAGTGGTGCGCAGTCTGGCCGTTTGAACTGAGAGCCGATTGGTCCTAAAGTCATGCATGTGGCCGTTCCAAGCCATCACAGGTCATCACAAGCACCACAAGCCATCTCGGGCCACTTCATGAAAATTGCGATCGTCTCGGACATCCATGGCAACCTGCCGGCCCTGCAGGCGGTGCTGGCCGACATTGCGCGTGTGGGCGTTGACCAGACGGTGAACCTGGGCGATATCCTGAGCGGCCCGCTGCAGGTCGCCGAAACGGCGGACCTGCTGATGGCCCGGAACTTCCCGACCATCCGGGGCAACCACGAGCGGCAGCTGCTGGCTGTGCTCGGTCAGCCCGCCGGGCAGATCGATCCGCTCGACAGCGACGGCTACGCCGCCACCCAGGTGTCGCCGGCCCACGTGGCGTGGATCAACGCGCTGCCCGTCTCGATGGCGCTGGACAGCGATGTGTGGCTGTGCCACGGCACACCCGGCAGCGACCTGCAGTACTGGCTGGAGACGGTGGTGCCCGGCTTTGAACAGGGCCAGGGTCCGGGGGTGCGCGCGGCTACCCCCGAGGAAGTGGCCACGCGCCTGGGCAGCGTCGCTTTCCCGGTGGTGCTGTGCGGCCACACGCATGTGCCGCGCCTTGTCCAGTGCGGCGACACGCTGGTCGTGAACCCGGGCAGCGTGGGCCTGCCGGCGTATGACGACAACCATCCCTACCCGCACGTCGTTGAAAACGGCGCCCCGCACGCGCGTTACGCCGTGCTGGAAAAATCCCGCCACGGCTGGCAGGTTGAGTTGCGCGCCGTGCCGTACGACCATCTGGCGCAGGCCCGGGTCGCCGCCCATCATCAGCGCCCCGACTGGGCCTATGCGCTGGCGACGGGCTTCATGCCGCGCCCGGCCAGACCTGTGCCGCCCTGAAAATGGCGGCGGCTTGTCCCCGTGACGGCCGGGCCAGGGGCCTGAGATGTCTGGAAATCACGCCTGGAAGGCGTTCCGGGCGGCTACGCACTCCCCACAGCGCCGGTTCGGCTTGGCGGCTGCGAAAATAGCGCCATGAACTTCCAAAAAATTCTCGTTCCCGTGGCCGGCGTTGCCGTGGTGGTGCTGGCTTACCGGTTTTACGGCTGGATCGGCGTCGCGGCAGCTGCCACCGCGGTGGTGATGTGGGTGCTGCTGCACTTCACCCGGATGATGCAGGTCCTCAAGCGCGCCGCCAACCGCCCCATTGGCCACGTCGAGAGCGCCGTCATGCTCAATGCCAAGCTCAGGCCCGGCATGACGTTGCTGCATGTGATTGCCATGACCCGGTCTTTGGGTGAGCTCAAGTCGGCCAAGGGCGAGCAGCCCGAAGTGTTCCGCTGGACGGATGGCTCCGAGTCGTACGTCACCGCGACCTTTGTGGCGGGCAAGCTGGCGCACCATGAGCTTTTCAGGCCCGAAGTGCCCGATTCCCAGCCGGCGCAGGACACCCCGCCGGTCGCCCCGTAAAATCAGCGTTTCGGTTGTAACCGCCTGTCCCGGCATCGGCCGGGCGGCTGCCCCGATTTTTCGCCCTCATTTCAAGACACTTACCACACAGGATCAGCACCATGTCCCCAGTAGCACCCTCCATGGCAGACCGCGACGGCAAAATCTGGATGGACGGCCAGATGGTTGACTGGCGCGACGCCAAAATCCATGTGCTGAGCCACACCCTGCATTACGGCTGCGGCGCTTTTGAGGGCGTGCGCGCCTACAACACGGCCGGCGGCACGGCCATCTTCCGGCTGGAAGAGCACACCGAACGCCTTTTCAACAGCGCCAAGATCCTGCGCATGAAGATTCCCTTCAGCAAGGAAGAGGTCAATGAGGCGCAAAAGGCCGTGGTGCGCGAAAACAAGCTCGAAAGCTGCTACCTGCGCCCGCTGACCTGGATCGGCTCGCAGAAGCTGGGCGTGTCGCCCAAGGGCAACCAGATCCACCTGATGGTCGCCGCCTGGCCCTGGGGCGCCTACCTGGGCGAAGAGGGCATGAAGCGCGGCATCCGCGTCAAGACCTCCAGCTACACGCGCCACCACGTCAACATCACCATGACCCAGGCCAAGGCGGTCAGCAACTACACCAACTCGATCCTGGCCAACATGGAAGCGCTGGACGACGGCTACGACGAAGCGCTGTTGCTCGACGCCTCGGGTTTTGTCAGCGAAGGCGCGGGCGAAAACATTTTTGTCATCAAGGGCGGCGTGGTTTACACGCCCGATTTGTCGGCCGGCGCCCTCAACGGCATCACGCGCAACACCGTGCTGCACATCTGCAAGGACCTGGGTCTGGAGCTGGTGCAAAAGCGCATCACGCGCGATGAGGTCTACATCAGCGACGAAGCCTTCTTCACGGGCACTGCCGCTGAAGTCACGCCCATCCGCGAACTGGACCGCATCGAGATCGGTGCCGGCTCACGCGGGCCGATCACCGAGAAAATCCAGAGTGCCTTCTTTGACATCGTCAATGGCCGCAATCCGAAGTACGCCCACTGGCTGGCCAAGGTCTGAAGCGCTTACCGATTACTGAAAACCCGAACATGAGCACCCCCACGACGACCACCCATTCCTCCCCTGTGGAGTTGCTGGCTTCCGACCTGAACGCCCAAGGCGGTGTCTACTGCCCCAGCCCCAAGGCCGACATGAAAATCTGGAACAGCCACCCCAAGGTCTACCTGGATGTGGCGCGCACCGGCCAGGCCAAGTGCCCCTACTGCGGCACCGTCTACCAGCTCAAAACCGGCGAACACTTTGGTGGTGGACATTAGGCCCCCACGCTTTTCACTGCGTGTAATGCGCTGCCCCCCGGGGGGGCTGGCCTTGCTTGGGGCGGCCCTGCGCTGCGGCCGATGACAGCGAAGTCGGAAACGGCCAATTCGCTTGTCATTGCGCCGCAATGGATAGGCGACGCGGTGATGACCGAGCCCTTGCTGCGCCGGTTGCATGCACGGGGTGAGCGCATCACGGTCGGGGCCTTGCCCTGGGTGGCGCCGGTCTACCGGGCCATGCCCCAGGTGGCCGAGGTCATCGAATTTCCGTTTGCCCATGGCGGCCTGCAGTTCAAGGCCCGGCGCGCCATTGCCAAGCGCATCGAAGGCCGGTTTGACGCGGCGTATGTGTTGCCCAATTCACTGAAGAGTGCGCTGTTGCCCTTTCTGGCCAGCATTCCGAAGCGCGTGGGTTATCTCGGCGAGGCACGCGTCGGCCTGCTGACCCATCGCCTGAAAAACCCCAAGAACAAGCCACCGATGGTGGCGTTTTACTCAGCCCTGAGCGGCGAGCAGGACGTGGCCGGGGACCGGCCGCAGCTGCAGATGGATGCGGCCGATGTGGACCGCGCATTGGCAGAACTCGGGCTGGCGCGTGGCGCTTACTACGTGTTTGCGCCGGGGGCCGAGTACGGCCCGGCCAAGCGCTGGCCGGCGCGTCATTTTTCGGAGTTGGCGGCGAAACTGGACCGGCCGGTCGTGTTGCTCGGCTCCGGCAAGGAGGCCGGGTTGTGCGACGAGATTGCGGCGCCGGTGAATGCGGTGCAGGCCGGCAAGTGCCTCAACTTCGCTGGCCGGACTTCGCTGCACCAGGCGCTGTGCCTGATCGCCGCCAGCAAAAGCACCGTCAGCAACGACTCCGGTTTGATGCATGTGGCGGCGGCACTGGGCGTGCCGCAGGTGGCGATTTTTGGCTCATCAAGCCCGCTGCACACGCCGCCGTTGAGCGAGCAGGCCACGGTGCTCTGGCTGAAAGCCGACCCGGCCTACCAGCCGCCGCTGGATTGCGCCCCCTGCTTTGAGCGCGAGTGCCCGCTCGGCCACATGCGTTGCCTGAATGACATCACGGCCGATCAGGTGCTAGAAAAATTATAGCGACCGAAGCCCGAATTTATTGGGCTAGAAGTTGTTTTTGCTCAAAAACTTCAACGGCGTCGGCGCTCATGCGGGCAATCACCTCGGCGGCCGGCGCCAGGTTGCCAATCAGGCCGACGGCTTCACCCACGGTGGCGTGAGCCCGGGAAAAATCGCCGGCCCTGACGCCTTCATCATAGTCGGCGCGGGCGGCGGCAGGGTCTGCCCGCAGGGCGTCCTGGCGGGTTTCCCACTGGCGATGCAGGTCGTTGCGGATGGCGCGGAAATCGTAGGGTTCAGGCCAGTTTTTGCGCCGCAGGATGTCGAACACGCTGCTGCGGGCCGTGCCATCGCCGGTGGTGGCCAGTGCCAGGTCTTTCGCCCCCTGGGCGGCCAGGCTTTCGGCGGTGGCCCACAGCCGCGAGCCGACCAGCGCGCCGTCGGCGCCCAGCACCAGTGCGGCGGCCAGCGTGCGCCCGTCGGCAATGCCGCCGGCGGCCAGCAGCAGTGTGTCGGGCGCATTAACGGTCAGCCAGTCCGCCAGTTCGGGCACAAAGGTGATGGTGGCGCGGCTGTTGAGGGCATTGATGCCGTGGCCACCGGCCTCGCCGCCTTGGGCGACGATGATCCGCGCACCGGCTTCGAGCGCCTGAGGAACCTGCTCCATGCGCTGCACCTGGCAAATCAAGGCTGCGCCGGTGGCGGCGATGCGGGCCGCATAGGGCCGCGGGTCGCCAAACGACAGCATGATGGCGTGCGGCTTGTCGGCGGCCGGATGCGCCAGCACCCAGTCGAGCGCGCTGGCGTCCTCGTCAAGCTTCCACGTGATAAAGCCGCAGCCGAGGCGGGCCCGGTCGCCGCTGTCGCTGGTGCCTTCCAGCGCCAGTGTGTACTGCGCCTGCGTCCAGGCCAGATCGCCATAACCGCCGCCGACCAGCCCGAGCGTGCCGGCCCTGGCGCAAGCCGCAGCCAGCGCGCCCCCCGAGGCCAGCGCCATCGGCGCCAGCACCAGTGGCGTCTGGAGGCCAAACTGGCGGGTCAGGCGGGTTTGCAGACGGAGGTATTCGGAGGTGCCGGTGTTCATCTGTCCATTATGGGAACCCGGCCAAAAAAAAGCCACCTTTCGGTGGCTTCTTGAAGTCCTCCTGAACAGAGGACGCCGTTGGGAGATCAGATGAATGGTTCGCCAGCGTTTTGTTTTTTCTTCCCTGAATTCCCTGGAACTTCTTTTGACTTCTATGTTGTGACAGCAACAGCGCAACTGTAGGCCAGGCCTTTTGGTATGACCATCCCCTAAACAGAGGAGAAAAGAGTAGAAAACAGACTTTTTTTTGAGCCGGTACCCCTGAATTTTCCGGACTGGCGTCAGGCCCTCTGGCTGGCGGCGGGGAGTTCCACAATGAATGACGCGCCGCCGCCCGGACGGGCTTCGCAGCGCACGGTGCCGCCATGGCGCAAACTGATGGATTTGACCAGGGCCAGCCCCAGGCCCACACCGCCCTCACGTTCGCTGGCGCCGGGCAGTCGGTAAAACGGCTCAAAAATGCGTTCGCGCTGGCCGGCAGGCACGCCCGGCCCCCGATCGTGAACCCGGACGACGGCCAGTTGCCGGATACCGACGCGAATTTGCGCCAGCTCCAGGCTGATGTCGCCGTTGCTGTAACGCCTGGCGTTTTCCAGCAGGTTGCGGATCAGCCGGCGCAGCAGCCGTGGCGAGCCCTGCACCGTCAGGCTGTGGCCGGAGGGCGCAATGCCCAGGCCGGTGCCCAGTTCGGCCTGCAGCTCGGCATTGACACGCGAGCACTCCTCGGCGGCCAGCCCGGTCAGGTCCACGGTTTCAAAAGGCTCGGCATCGGCCTGCTTGGCATCGAGCCGGCTGGCCAGCAGGATCTCGTCGATCAGCTGGTCGAGTTCGTTGATGCTGCGCGAGATTTCCATGCGCTGGGGTGATGCAGCATCTGCGCCCATTAGTTCCAGGCCCATACGGATGCGCGCTAATGGCGAGCGCAGCTCATGGGAGGCGTTGGCCAGCAGGGATTTGTGCGACTCCATCAGGGTTTCAATGCGTTCGGCCGCGTGGTTGAACCGTTCGGCCAGGAAAGCCACCTCGTCACGCCCATCGGCATTGACACGCGCCGACAAGTCGCCGGCGCCCCAGCGCTCCACGCCGCGCTGCAGGGCTTCGAGCCGCAAGGTCAGCCGCCGCATCACCGGATAGGCGCCCAGCGCCACGGCCAGACCCACGAGGACCAGCATCCAGCCAAAACCGAAGCCAAACGGGGGACGCATCCACGGCGGGTTGCCGGGTGGCCGTTTGGGACGGGGCAGCAGCAGGTTCAGGGTCTGGCCGTCTTTGGTCACCACATCAAATTCGAGGTCGTCGCCGAGTTTTCGGTCCGGCCGGGTTTGCGCCGTGCCGATGACTTCGCCGGCTGCGTTGTGGACCAGCACCTCGCGTATGGGCAGCTGCGGCGGGTCGGCGCTCAGCCGCCAGGCCGCGCCCACCAGGAAGGTGAGCACCACCACGGTCGCCACCACGGCGAGCCAGATGCGCACATAGAGGTGAGAGGTAAAACGCGCCCACATAGTCGGATCAACCCAGCCGTTTTAATCCTGCTGCTTGGCAAACACGTAGCCCACGCCGCGCACCGTGAGGATGCGCTTGGGGTCCTTGGGGTCGGCCTCAATCGCGCTGCGGATGCGGCCCATGTGCACATCAATGGAGCGGTCAAATGCTTCCAGCTCGCGCCCGCGCACCGCTTCCATGATCTGGTCGCGGCTGAGCACCCGGCCGGCGCGCTCGGCCAGCGCCACCAGCAGGTCGAACTGGTAGGAGGTGAGCTCGCAGAGATTGCCGGAAATTGATACCGTGCGCGCGTCGCGATCGATTTCAAGGGAGCCGAAGCGCATCACCTTGTGGCCGCCGGCCGCAGCGGCGCCGGCGCCACTGGCCTCACCGCCGCGGCGCAGCACGGCGCGGATGCGTGCCAGCAGTTCGCGTGGCTCGAATGGCTTGGGCAGGTAATCGTCCGCGCCGATTTCCAGGCCGACGATGCGGTCCATCGGGTCGCCCTTGGCCGTGAGCATCAGCACGGCGGTGTGCGCCGACTCGCCGCCCTGGCTCTTGATGCGGCGGCAGACTTCCAGGCCGTCCATGTCCGGCAGCATGAGATCCAGAATGACCAGGTCAGGGGGGCTGGCCTGCAGGGCGGCCAGGCCGCTGGCGCCATCGGCCGCATGGGTAAAGCCGTACCCGGACTGACGCAGGTATTCGCCCACCATGGCGGCCAGGCGGGAATCGTCTTCGATCATCAGGAGTTGCTGCGTCATGGTCGGGTCCTCGGTTGCGGGGGGGGTCCCTTCGGGTGGATCACGGTGAAGCTGATGCTGCGCGCGGCGCAACAAGCCTGCTTGTAGCCATCGTAAAGTTACGGTAAACCGCGACGGCGTTCTGGCAGCATACCCTTTTGCTTCCTTTTTGCGCGGGGCCGCCGGCCGCAGGAATTGCTAGGGAATCAGCAGCAATTTATGTGGATCTGGAGGTGGAAGTGGGAGTGGGAGTGGGAGTGGGAGTGGGAGTGGAGGAAGTGGGGGTGGAGCCGGAGGGGGCTGAGGGGGATTGCAGCCTTGAAGCCAGCGCGACCAGCAGCAGCACGGGCAAACCGAGCAAGGCGCTCGCCGTGAAAAAATGGCCATAGCCGAAGGCATCCACGTATTTGCCGGAGTAGCCCGCCAGGAACTTGGGCAACAGCAGCATCATCGAGCTGAACAGGGCGTATTGCGTGGCCGAATAGTTGACGTTGGTCAGGCTGGACAGGTAGGCGATGAAGGCGGCCGAGGCGATGCCGCTGGAGAGGTTGTCGGCAGAAATCACAAAAATGAGCGCATTGACGTCATGCCCGCGCGTGCCCAGCCAGGCAAACAGCAGGTTGCTGCCCGCACTCAGGATGGCGCCCAGCATCAGCACCCGCATCACGCCAAAGCGCATGGCCAGCGCGCCGCCGACAAAGGCGCCGACCAGCGTCATGATGACGCCATAGATCTTGGTGACGGCTGCTACTTCGTCCTTGGTGTAACCCATGTCCACATAAAACGGGTTGGCCATGATGCCCATGACGACGTCGCTGATGCGGTAGATGGCGATCAGCGCCAGGATGAGCACGGCATGCTTGCCATAGCGGCGCAGGAAATCGGCAAATGGCTCGATCAGCGCGCTTTTAAGCCATTCGGCAGCATTGCGCGAAGGTTTCAATACCTGCGCCACGGGTTCGGGTGACAGCAGCACGGTCGCCACGCCCAGCAGCATCGACGCGGCCATCGCCAGGTACGCGGCCTGCCAGGCGCCTTGCTGGTAAACCGCGCCACCCGTGACTTCTGCACGCGCGGCAATCCACAGCGCGCCGGCGCCGGCCCAGATCATCGCAACGCGGTAGCCGGTCTGGTAGGCGGCCGCCAGCGCGGCCTGGCGCGGCGTGTCGGCCGATTCAATGCGGTAGGCATCCAGCGCGATGTCCTGCGTGGCCGAGCCAAACGCCACGGCCAGCGCGCACCACACCACCGGCTCCAGCGCCAGCCGCGGGTCGGTCAGGGCCATGCCCACCAGCGCCGTGATGATGGTCGCCTGTGCCAGCAGCAGCCAGCTGCGCCGGCGCCCCAGCAGGCGGGTCAGCAGCGGAATAGGCAGGCGGTCAACCAGCGGCGCCCACACCCATTTGAAACCGTAAGCCAGACCGACCCAGCTCAGGTAGCCAATGGTGGTGCGGTCAATGCCGGCCTCGCGCAGCCAGAAGCTCAGCGTGCCAAACACCAGCAGCAGCGGCAGCCCCGCCGAAAAGCCCAGCAGCAGCATGCGCAGCGTGGCGGCCTCGGTGTACACCAGCCAGACATCGCGCCACGGGGTCTTTTTCGGCTCGCCGGCCGGGGGGGCCGCTGCCAGCACGGCGGGGGACAGCGGCAATTCGGAGGAGGCGGAGGAGGAGGGGGTTTTGTCTGACATGGGCATTTCAATTAGTGACTATTATTGACCCATGTGCTTTTTATGCGAGGCCCAACACGCCGCTTGGCCAGGCCGCCGGGCATTTCTGCTGGCCGCTGCGGGCGCGGCTGCTGCGGGGGTCGCGACCCCCTTGGTCGCCCAGGTTGATGTGGGAGCGTCGTCGGGCCTGCGCAAGCTGGTGCCGGCCGACGAACTCGAGGGTGCCGCCACGCAGGAATATGCCAAGCTGGTCGCCGATGCTCGCTCCAAAGGCGCCCTGGCGCCCGCCGATCATCCCCAGTTGCAACGGCTGCGCGCCATTGCCGCGCGCCTGGTGCCGCATACCGCGCAGTGGAACGACCGTGCCAGGCAATGGCGCTGGGAAGTCAACCTGATTGGCAGCAAGCAGATCAACGCGTTTTGCATGCCGAGCGGCAAGATCGCTTTCTACACCGGAATTCTCGACCAGCTCAAGCTCACCGATGATGAGGTGGCCATGGTCATGGGCCACGAAATGGCGCATGCCCTGCGCGAACATGCGCGCGCCCGCATCGCCAAAAGCCAGGGCACCGGCACCTTGCTGTCGCTGGGGGCGCAGCTGCTGGGTCTGGGTCAGCTCGGCGATGTGGCGGCCAGCATAGGCACGCAATTGCTCACGCTGCGCTTCAGCCGCGAAGACGAGACCGATGCCGACCTGGTGGGGCTGGAAATGGCTGCGCGTGGCGGCTACAACCCGCAGGCTGCGGTCAGCCTCTGGGAAAAAATGGGGCAGGCCGGCGGCGGTGCGAACGGGCCGAGCTTCCTGTCCACCCATCCTTCCGGCCCGGCGCGCATCCAGCAGCTTCAGGCCAATGTTCCCAAAGTCCAGGGCCTGTACCAGCGTGCCCGCAGTTAAGCCTGCAATCCGGGCGTTATTTGCCGGCCTGTGGCTGGCCGGCCCGTGCGGCGAAGACACCATGCCTGGTGTTCCGGGCGCGGCCTTTGCCGCCACTCACCCGCCTTTGTCATTTTCAGTGAATGTGGTGCGTTCCTCATGAGTTCACCTTCGCCCCTGCCGCTGCGCCCCGATGCGCGTCCCGCCCGTGGCGGTCTGCCGACCATTTTCAGCCGGGCCTGGCGTGATTTTCGGCCTCCCCGCCCCGGCATCAGCCTGCGCGAGTGCCTGCGACTGGTCATCGGCGCACTTGTCGGCATTTTCCTGACTGCACTGTTGTGCCGGCTGGCCGGCAATACGTCGGCGCTGCCGTGGCTGGTGGCGCCGCTCGGGGCCAGCGCGGTGCTGGTATTTGCGATGCCGGCCGGCCCGATGGCGCAGCCCTGGGCGGTGGTGGGGGGCAACACCCTGTCGGCGCTGGTGGGCATTGCCGGCGTGCATGGCGTACATCTGCTGGGCTCACCCGAGTTGGCCGCGGCGCTGGCGGTGGCGAGTGCCATTGCCGTGATGCTTGCCCTGCGTTGCCTGCATCCACCGGGTGGAGCGACCGCGCTGATGATGGTGCTGGGCGGCATTGGCGATCCGTCCTTTGCCCTGTACCCCGTCCTGCTCAACTCCGCGTTGCTGGTATTGGCGGGCATCGCCTACAACCATGCAACCGGCCGGCCCTATCCGCACAGGCAGCTTCCCGCCGCCGGGGCTTCCGGCGCGGCGGGGGCTGTGGACTCGGACCTGGATGCCGATCTGGACGCGGTGCTGGCACGCTACAACCAGGTGCTGGACGTCAGCCGGGACGATCTCAAGTCCTTGCTGGCCCAGACCCAGCTGCGCGCCTACGATCGCAAGCTGGCGGAATTGCGCTGTGCCGACATCATGTCGCGCGAGCTGGTGACCGTGCAGTTTGGCACCCCTTTGCAGGAGGCCTGGGCGCTGCTGAGGAGCCGTCGCATCAAGGCGCTGCCGGTGGTGGACCGCGCCTCTCGCATCGCCGGCATCATCACGGTGGCCGACTTCATGCGGGCCGCCGAACTCGACATCTATGAGGGGTTCGAGGACAAGTTGCGGACGCTGGTCCGCACCACCCGCAGCGTTTACGCCAGCAAGCCGGAGGTGGTGGGCCAGATCATGACGCGCAATGTCAGGGTGGCCGGTGAGCAGCGCCGTCTGCTGGACCTGATACCGCTCTTCGGCAGCACCGGCCATCACCATATCCCGATCATTGGGGAGGGCGAGCGGCTGGTGGGCATGATCACGCAGTCTGACGTGGTCGCCGCCCTGGGGCGGGCTGCCGACCCGACGGTCTGATGCCCATACCGCCATGCACAGCCGGCCTCACCGACGTCACCTGGTTCTCCGGGCGGCACCGTCGTGCAGTGCCGGACGGTGTGAGGAAAAGTGCGCCCGAGCTTCCTTTTTGGGGACGGCCGGGCTTGAGTTTTCAGTCGAGGCCCTAGAATCGCATGGCGAGGGCTGGTGACCCTTGCGGCGAAACAAAGCCACGGCCGATGGCGCTATGGCGCTGGAGCGCCTTTGCAACCTTTGCAACATTTGCCGCCTCGGACATGTTCGGGGTCCTTTTGGTGATGTGCCTCTTTTTTGGGAGTGTCCTCATGCCACTAGCGAGGTTCGCGACCCCGGTCGCCGTTCAGGACCAGCACACCACCGTGCGGGGCATGGCAGTCGCAGCCATGGTCCGGTTGCCATGACGATCCGTGAGCCGGTGTTTCCTGCGGTTTTGGCGCAGCCGCGCGCCGATGACCCCGGCCCGCCTGGGCGGGGTTGAGCCGTCCGCCCGGTTGCACAGCCATCGCGTTATCCCCAAGTTCAACTACCGGATTTCCCCATGCGCTCCACTTTCTTCGTCAAGATCAAGCTGGCCCTGGGCATCGGTCTCATTCTGGTGGCCGCGGTGGGCGCGGCCTCCTATGTCACGATCAACCGGTTGGTCGAGTCCGCCCAGGCGCGCGTCCGGACCGAAGACACCCTCGTCTTGCTGGAGCGTATCGCCTCCAGCCTCAAGTCCGCCGAATCGCTGGTGCGCCAGTATCTGCTGAGCGGCAGTGCGGCGGACCTGCAGAACCTTGAGGCAGCACGCGTTGCCTTGCGCGAAGCCATTGGCCGTGTGCGAAGCGCGAACCTGCTGCCGGATCAGCCGGCTTTGGACGAGCTGATCGCCCAGCGCAGGACAGCGGCAAACCAGGTGATTGCAGCCCGGCAAAGTGAGGGCCAGGCGGCCGCCGTGGCTATCCTCAACAGCGACGTCAACCTGCAACTCAGGCAGCGTACCGACAGCCTGCTGGACAAGGCCCGCAGCCGGGAGAACCTGGCCTGGCAGCGAGCGCAAGCCGATGCCGAGCGGAGCGCTGAGCGGGTCCAGCACTTCATCATTGCCGCGGGCCTGCTGTTTCTGGCCATGCTGGGCTGGATGGTGTACGTCGTCACCCATTACGAGGAAGTCCGCAAACGCGTGGAATCGAAACTTCGCGACAGCGAAACCATGACCCGCACCATCACCGAAGCCATGGCCGATGCGGTGATCACCACGACCGACCATGACATCGTGCTGCAGGCCAATGCAGCAGCGCTGCAGCTGTTTGGGTATGAAAAAAATGAGCTCATCGGGCGTGACGTTTCCGAACTGGTGCCCGAGCGCCTGCGTGCCCAGTACAAGAACTTCACTGCGGCGCTGCGCGCGCGACCCGAACCCTTCAGGATGGCCAACCAGGACGTACAGAGCATGCGCAAGGACGGCACTGAATTTCCGGCCAGTGTGTCGTTTGGCGACGTGCATGTGGGCGGGCAGCGTCTCTTCACGGCGCTGATCAGCGACAACACCGAGCGCAGGCGCATCACCGAGGCGTTGCACGCCAGCGAATCCCAGTTGCGCCAGATCACCAATACCGTTCCAGCCCTGATCGCCTACCTCGATCTGGGGCAGCGCTTTCGTTTTCACAACCAGACCTATGAGGAAGTCCTGGGCCTGGAATTTGAACGGATCGACGGCCATACCCTTGCCGAAGTCCTCGGCCCGCAGCTCTACGAAGGCGTGCGGGACAAGGTCGATGAGGTGCTGCGCGGTTATGCCGTGCAGTACGAGCGTGTGCATGTCACGCCGCAAGGCGCTCACAAAAACTACGCCATGCAGTATTTCCCCCGCTATGGGGAGGGGGCGGACGAAGGCAAGGTCGTTGGGTTTTTCTCGCTGGGTACCGACATCACCGAACTCAAGCGCATCGACCGCATGAAGACCGAGTTCGTTTCGACGGTCAGCCATGAACTCCGTACGCCGCTGACCTCGATCCGTGGTTCATTGGGACTGATTTCCGGCGGTGTGGCCGGTGAGTTGCCTGCGGCCGTGAAGAGCCTGGTGGCCATCGCCACGAGCAACTGCGAGCGCCTGATCCGGCTGATCAGCGACATGCTGGACAGCGAAAAAATCGAGTCGGGCAAGCTGCGCCTGACTCTGCAGGCCGCGGAGCTCAAGCCACTGCTCCGGCAGGCGCTGGCAGCCAACGAGGGGTTTGCCGCCCAACACGGCGTCAGGCTGCGCTTGCGCGCCCCCGACGCGGCGCTGCAGGCACGCATTGACAGCGACCGGCTGATGCAGGTGATGACCAACCTGCTCTCAAACGCGGTCAAGTTTTCTCCGGCGGGAAGTACGGTGGAAGTGATGCTGTCACGTACCGCCCGGCAGGTGCGGGTAGAAGTTTCGGACCAGGGGCCCGGCATTCCGGAGGCGTTTCGCAGCCGCATCTTCCAGAAGTTTTCGCAGGCGGATTCGTCCGATACCCGGCAAAAGGGCGGCTCCGGCCTCGGCCTCAATATTTCCAGGGGCCTGATTGAAAGCATGGGCGGCTCCATCGGCTTCAACCGCAATGCCGGTGGTGCAGGGACCACTTTCTTTTTTGAACTGCCCGAATGGCAGGAGCCCGCCCAACCGCAGCAGTTGGTGAAGGCGCGATCTGCATCGTCCCGGCCGCGCATCCTGATTTGCGAAGACGACCCCGATGTAGCCCAACTTATCAGCATCATGCTGGGCAAGGCCGGTTTTGACGCCGACCTGGCGCACAGCGCCGAGCAGGCACTGGCCTGCCTTGCGCGCAAAGACTACGACGCCATGACGGTGGACCTGAAGCTGCCCGGCCAGAACGGCCTGGCCTTCATTGGTGAGCTGCGCCGCGAAGAAAGAACGCGCCACCTGCCTGTGGTGGTGATCTCCGCGATGGCGGGGGAGGGGGAGCTGCAGTTCAAGCGCAAACCGCTTGCGGTGTCGGACTGGCTGGAAAAACCGATCGATGAGAACCAGCTGACCCTCAGTGTCCGCCGCGCCGTGGCCGGTCTCCAGGCCCGCAAGCCGCGTATCCTGCATGTGGAAGACGATCCTGACATCCAGCATGTTACCGCTGCCATCGCCGAGAACTTTGCAAGTTTCGAATTTGCCGCCACGCTGGAGCAGGCCCGCGCCCGGCTGCGGGAGCAACGGTTTGATCTGGTGTTGCTGGACCTCACGCTCGGTTCGGACTCGGGCTGGGACCTGTTTGAGGACATCGATGCGCTCGATCCCCGGCCGCCGGTGATTCTGTTTTCGTCCAGCGACGTGGACCCGGAGGACAGCCAGATGGCCGAAGCCGTGCTGGTCAAGGCCCACACCTCCAACACCGAGCTGTTAAATACAATTCAGCGTATCCTTCAGATTCCCGGAGACCCCGGCCCCACCCGTCCCCAACCTCTGATCTGACCATGCCCACACCTCTCCAGCGCATTTTGTATGTTGAAGACGAGCCCGACATCCGTGTTGTGGCGCAGATGGCCCTGGAGGCTGTCGGCAAGTTCACGGTGATTCCCTGTGCCTCCGGGCAGGAGGCGCTGAGCGCGGCCCCCGGCGCCGCGGCCGACCTGCTGCTGCTTGACGTCATGATGCCCGGCATGGACGGCCCCAGCACGCTCAAGGCCTTGCGCGAAATGCCTGCCACGTCCAGGACGCCGGTGATCTTCATGACCGCCAAGGTGCAGGCCTCGGAAATTGCGGCGTACAAGGCGCTGGGCGCGCTCGATGTGATTCCCAAACCCTTTGATCCGATGGAGCTTTCCGCGCAGATTCAGCAGATCTGGGCCGCTCAGGGTTGAGCGCGGCGCTATTCCAATAACGCAGCCTCGAAACGCTCCAGCTCTTCATCCAGCGTCCCCCGGTTGCGGAAATTCCGGTTGGCCTTGCCGTACCAGTACTCGGCATCTTCCAGATCACCCTCCTGAATATGCAGGATGCCGTGCAGCCAGGCGCTCAGCAGCGAATCCTCATCGCCCTGGACAAGATGGTGTGCTTCGTACCAGCGACCCGCGCGCATATGAACCAGGACTTGGCGGAGCGTGTTCATCGAGAGCTTCTCCTGATGGGTTGGTTTGAACCGGCCATATGCGCTTGCTGTGGTCTCTTCAGGCCGCAGCAATGTGGCTGAACAGGCTATCAAAGCTGCCGTACAGCGCATTGCCGCGCAGCAGCCGGCTGCCATTGTCGTCCTTGACCACCAGGGCCGGTACTCCCTGCGCGCCTAAGGTTTGCATCAGGCCTTGTGCATTCTGGATACGCGCGGCGTTGGCGGCCAGTAGCTCAGCGTCGCCAGTGACCAGGCGGTCGGCGGCGGCACTCAGCCCCGTGTCACGCAACAGCTTCTCCACCACGGGCATAGCACTGGTGTCCATTGCATGCAAATATCGGGCTTCCTGCAAGACCTTCAACGTTTCCAGCTCACGTTGCGGTTCGCTCAAAGACACCGCTGTCAGGGCAAGCGTGGCGGGGGCCGAATCAAAGCGGCTGCCAGGCTTGCCCAGCACGTTCTTGCGGTAATCCTCGGTGAAACGCTGGCCGGTGAGCTTTTCAATACGCACGTCGTTGGACCACGCATAGTCTGCAAACGCCGCATCCATGGTGCGCCCGCCGCTGCCCGCAAACAGCCCGGTGGGGACCAGCTCCAGCCGGATGCCGCTTTGCCGTCCCAGGCGCTGGATCGCTGGCGACGCACCGTAGCACCAGCCACACAGGGGATCGAACAAATACGTAACAGCAATGTGTGCCCGGGTATCCATGGTGCTATTTCCTTGCCACTTTTTTACCACTTCATTTCGCCTTTGTTGACCTTGGCGCCGATGTCCAGCGACAAGGCACCATCGGTCACTTGCGGGTAGGCCTGCTTCATGGCATTGATCAGCTCGCCGCTGTTTTTGGTGGCAGCCAGGTTCTTCTCGAACGTATGCAAATAGTCCTTGGTGAAGGTAATGGCGCTGGCGTCCACCTTGGTGCCCGCCTTCATGTGGCCAGGAACCACCAGCTCGGGCTTCAAAGCCGACATTTCGTCCAGCTGAGCCACCCAGGCAGCACGTTCGGAGGCGGTTTGCGTATCCGCAGTCCACACGTGCATGTTGCCGAAGACGCCGATATTGCCCACGATGGCTTTGATCGAGGGAATCCAGGCATAGGGGCGGTGGGCCAGCACGCCCTGCGTGCCGCGGATTTCAATCTTTTGGCCTTCCAGTGTCAGGGTGTTGCCTTGCAGAACGCGGGGTACCACCGGTTTGCGCGGTGCATTGGCGCCCATCTTGGGGCTCCAGAATGCCACCTTGCCTGCCAGCTTGGGCGCCAGCTTTTCCAGCACGGCGGAGCTCGTCACCACATCGGCTTGCGGGAAGATCTCTTTCAGGAATTCCACGCCAAAGTAGTAGTCCGGGTCGGCCTGGCTCACATAGATGGTGGTGAGCTGTTTGCCGCTGTCGAGCACGTTGGCGGCAATGCGCAGCGCATCGGCGCGGGTAAAGCCGGCATCAATCACCATTGCTTCCTTTTCGCCATAGACCAGCGTGGAATTGACATTGAAGCTGTTGCCGTCCGCGTTGTAGACCTTGACGCCCAAGGGCTGGTCTGCGTGAGCGGCGCCGAAAGCGATGGCCAGGGACGCGGCGAGAACGGTAATACGGATCATGGTGAACTCCTGTGGTGTTTTAAAAAGACGCTCTGCAGCGTTGAAACGAACTGTAGTTTCAATATTCGCGCAGATAAACCCCATAATTCGCCCATTACTGTTTCGTAAATCGAGCAAATCATGGACCGTTTCACTGCCATGCAGGTGTTTGTGGAGGTGGCCGGCACGGGCAGTTTCAGCGCCGCTGCCGACAAGCTGGACATGTCGCGCGCCATGGTCACCCGCTATGTGCTTGCGCTGGAGCAGTGGCTGGGTGCGCGGCTGTTGCAGCGCACCACCCGCAGCGTCACGTTGACCGATGCGGGCGAGAGCTGCCTGCGCCGTAGCCAGCAAATGCTGGCGCTGATGGAAAACGTGGAGGAAGAAGCCAGCAGCCACGACGGTGCCCTGCGCGGGCAACTGCGCATTACCTGCAGCATGTCGTTTGCGTATGCGCAGATGGCGGCGGCAGTGGCCGACTTCCTGAAGCGCTACCCGCAGCTCAAAATTGACCTCAACGCCAGTGAGGGCGCGCTCAACCTGGTGGAGGCGCGCATCGACCTGGCTATTCGCATCAGCGCCGAGCCGGACCCCGCACTCATCGGCCGGGTGTTGGCCCCGTGCGATTCCGTGCTGGTGGCCTCACCCGGGTACCTGGCCACCTACGGGGTGCCGACCTTGCCCGCTGAGCTGGTGACCCACCGTTGCCTGAGCCATGCCAATTTCGGCAAAAGCGTGTGGAGGTTCACCCGTGGTGAAGAGCAAGCCCAAGTGAGCGTGAGCAGCCACTTCAGCGCCAACGAGGCCACGGCTTTACTCCGCGCTGCCTTGGTCGGTGGTGGCGTGGCGTTGCAACCCACGTATCTGGCCAGCCCGCACCTGGCAAATGGCAGCTTGCAGGTCGTACTTCCGGACTGGAAACTTCCCGGCATGGCGATCTATGCCCTCTATACCTCACGCAAGCATTTGCCGCCTGCGGTACGCGCGTTCCTGGACTTTTTAGCGGATCGGTTTGCCAAGGTGCCCTGGTAGCCGGCTCGTACCACGTCAGTTCCACCAAACCGGTGATCGTTTGGCCATGGAGCAATCGCACGTGGAGTCCGGGTTTAGACGACCGGTCAACGGCCTATCTCCGGGGCTGATCAAGAGGAGGACCGCCTCCGGCTCGCTCACAGGTTCAGTGCGTAGTCCACCGTGATGGGCGCGTGGTCTGAAAAGCGCTGGTCCTTGTAGATGTGCTCGGTCTTGGCCAGCACGGCCATGGCCGGCGTGGCCAGGTGGTAGTCGATACGACAAAAAACCTACAGAAACGCCAGCCAAGGCAAGACAAGCTTCACGAGAGGACCGAGTTCATGGGAGCGCCATGACTGTCGGCAGACGGCGCTGAAGCGGTCGTCCACGGTCGGGCTTCAAAGTGGTTTCCGGCCAAGCTGTCCGTCGCCGGCGTCGGCTTTCCGGCACGCTGACCGGCGTCCGGTCACGGGATGGGTTCTGTGTGTGCTAGTCAAAGCGGCTGTTCGTCTGCCCGCAGTGTAGGCAGCCCGCAGCCCGCAGCGTGCTCTCGCCGCTCGCTCAAGGGCCAGCGACAGCTTTGAGTTGGAAAGCCGTCATCAGTGATCTGCAATTTAGTGCGTCATGGAGCGGCATCAGGTTTTGCGTGCACGGCGTACTTGGCAGGAGCCCTTCTAGACTCGCGCCACAGCGGATTTTCTACGCAGGCGGACAAGTCGCCGACCGCGACCCCGTACGCCGATTTCTGACTGGCCAGGCGATTTGTTTACAAATTGTTACCTGCCAATCGGCAGGTAGTTGTTGACGCCGTGAGTGATGGCGGTTATTGTTCGTCTACCTGCCGAATGGTAGGTAAATATCTAAACCATCAATCAACCAGGAATACGACCATGACAAACAAGCTCCAACTCTTCACCTCGCCTTCGGCCTTCCCGAACCCCCAGCGTCTGCGCCTGTTCATGCACGAAAAGGGCATCGCTGACCAATTCCAGGAAACCGTCTACGACATGACGCCCGTCGGCGAACAACGCGGATGGCGGCACTTGAACATGAACCCGTGGGGCGAAACCCCCACCCTCCAACTGGCCGACGGCAGCTTCATCTCCGAGACCGCTGCCATCGTCCGGTATCTCGACCAGGCCTACCCGGGCCGGAAGATCATGGGCGAGAACGCTCTGGAGCAGGGTCTCGACAACATGTGGGACAACCGCATCTGGGTGCACATCCTGTACAGAATCGTCACGGCGTTCCATGTCCTGCACACCGGGCTCGGATTCAAGCTGGAGCTAACCAAGAACGAGGCCTGGGGCGAGCACTGCCGCAAGGAAGCGCTGGCGCACGCGGCCCTGGTCAATCGCCACCTGTCGGACGGCCGCCAATGGCTGCTGGGCGGGGATGCGCCCACCTTCGCGGACATGACGCTGGCAACAGCAATCGCGTTCTCGAAGTTCCCGGTCAACGCCACCCCGCTGGACGAGCGTTTCGAGCATCTGGATGCGTACTGGAAGCGCTGGCAGCTTCGCCCCAGCTTCCAAGCCGCCTATGCCGACGGCAACAGCGGCGTGCCGGAGCTGGATTCCCTGGCCAAGAAGTAAGCGCGGCTTCAGCCGCCTAGCCTCGGCTACATCGAACTCTTCACTGGCATTGTGATGCTTCGATGGCCGAGCCTCCTGAGCGTTGTAGGCAGTCGCAGACGCTCTGACACCCCAGGAGCGTAGCGTCATGAGACCCTTTACAGATATCAGGCGTGATGCGCATCGCCTTTGCAGCGATTTCTCCGCAGGCCGTGTGAGTCTGGATGCGCTGGAAGTCGGCGTAGCCGAACTGCTACGGCAGAGGGCTGGATGCGACTCCGTCGCTTTGTGGAGACGAGCCGGACACGGCATTGACGAGGAACTACGCAGTAAGGGCCCGTCGCATCGGGGCGTCATCGACGACGCCTCCGGTCGGCCGGCTCCCGTTCCGTCCATCGCTTTGTCGATTTATCTCGCGTGGAAGATCCGCGGGCTATCTGACCCACGACTCGCGCGACGTCGGCGAGGGCGTGATTATTCAGGCGTGGCACCTCCACTGCAGCTCCGCTGTCGCGTTTCTCCACGTTCCGACCTTCTACAACGGCGAGCTTTGCGGAGTAGTCTGCTTCTCGGATCACTCCAAACATCTCGCCTGGCCTGGCCCGCTACGTCAGAACACTCAGGAACTCATCTCGTTGGTGATGATCTACCTTTCCCCCCAAAAGCCGTAACCCGAAGAACCGACATCCTGCCCCGTCAGACTGGATGTGAGCGTCATGGGAGCGGAACCATGTAGTTCGCTGCGAAGGACTTGGCGAAACGATTGTGAGGCCCTGTCTCGAATATCAGGCGTCGCGGACGAAGTCCTTTCGAAGAGGCGTGCCTCGAGACATGTTGCATCGTCCAGCGCTCCAGCGCGAGCCTGTGCGAGCCTGTGCGAATGTTCAGGCCTACGGCTCAAGCTGGCAAAAGGCCTGCCGAACGATAAGTCGTGATCAGTGCGTCGAAAAGCGAGATATTCGAGCGACTTCTTGCAATGAGCTGAGCACCGGCGATGGCCGCAAAAATGGCACGCGCCCGAGGTTCACTTTCGTCGAGGCTCACTAAGCCCGCAGCAACTAGCATCTTGCTCAACCACGTCACGTTGACGTCGGCAAAGGCCTGCATTTCCTTGTTCACCAAGTCAGGCAGGTCTGCGGTTTCGGCGCCCATGAAACTGCCAAGGCACAGCCGGTTGTCGCTCGCGAGCGACCTTCGGAAAATGTCGGGAAACTGACGCAAGCACTCAAGTGGGTCCGAGTTCTCGGCCGAAATTGCGTCCAGGGCAACTGCCCCGTCTTCCCAATATCGCCTAGCGACCGCTGCGCCGAGCTCGGCCTTGCTCGGAAAATGATAGTAAATGCTTGCGGCCTTGATGCCCACGTCTTGTGCCAGATCGCGGAAGTTCAAGCCGGCGTAGCCGTGCGTCTGCGCGGTCTTCTTGGCGGCAGCCAAAATGGCTTCCCGGGCGTTCGAGCTCACTTCAATGCCTTTCGTGTCAACAGACAGCTTCGACTACAAACAAACTGTTTTTAGGGTCTACGCACATTATATCGCCACGTCTACCTTTTGGCAGGTAGTCAATCATGCTGTGCAGCCGCTGAAGCTAGTTGCGTCGTTCTTAACGGAAGCGCTCCCACTCCTCGATGCTTGGAGCGAGTGCAGCTTTGGGCACCTTGCTGTCACTCAGGCCGGATGCGCCGATGGCGGCAATGGGTCGATTTCTGCCATCTGCGCGCCCGCAGTTGAACGCCAGCGCCGACTGACAGCGGGCGTTCACGCGCTTAGCGTAACGTCAGAGCTCAAAGTCGTAGTCGATGGTCAGCGGCGCGTGGTCGGAAAAGCGCTGGTCCAAATAGATGTGCTCTCGTCTGGCGAACGCGGCAAGGCTCGGAGTCGCCAAGTGGTAGTCGAGCCGCCAGCCCACGTTCTTGGCATAGGCCTGGCCGCGGTTGCTCCACCAGGTGTAGGCCGCGTCGGTGGTGGTGGGCTGCAGCTTGCGGTAGACATCGACCATGCCGCCGCCTCGAAGCGATGGCCCGGTGCGCTCGATCAGTTCTTCCGCCGCTTCGTTGACCAATTCGGCATCACGCAGCAGCTCGGTCATCCAGGCACGTTCCTCGGGCAGAAAGCCGCTGTTCTTGCGGTTGCCCTTGAAGTTTTTCAGATCGATTTCCTGGTGGGCGATGTTGACGTCACCGCACAGCACAAAGTCGCGCGTTTTTTTCAGCTCTGCCAGGTAGGGGTAAAACTCGGCCAGAAAGCGGAACTTGGCGGCCTGCCGTTCCTCGCCCGATGAGCCGCTGGGGAAATAGCAACTGATGATGGACAGTTTGGGCGCATGCTTGCGGCCCGGCTGGTCGAAGCGCAGCTCCACATAGCGGCCTTCGGCGTCAAACTCGGACGAGCCGTAGCCCACGATCACATCGCTGGGCTCATGCCTTGTGTACACCGCCACGCCCGAGTAACCTTTTTTCTCGGCAAAGTGAAAATGGCCCTTCAAGTCGGCCAATGTTTCGAAGCGACCGCTCACATCCGCAGCTTGCGCCTTCAGCTCCTGCACGCAAATACAATCCGGTAGGGACTGTGCAATCCAGTCCTCCAGGCCTTTGCTGGTGGCGGAACGGATACCGTTGAGGTTGAGGCTGGTTAATTTGAACAAGGACATCTCCAATGAGTACGGCAGGGCAAACAGACAAGGCGCAGGCAACTTCCGCAGACACCACACTGGCACAGGAATTCGTGCAGTTTGCGCTGGAATCGGGGGTGCTGCGGTTCGGCGAATTCAAAACCAAGGCCGGGCGCCTGAGCCCCTATTTTTTCAACGCGGGCCTGTTTGACGACGGCGCCAAGCTGGGCCGCCTGGCGCAATTTTATGCGCGCCACCTGCTGGCCGAGGCTGAGCGCAGCGGGCTGGAGTTTGACATGATTTTCGGCCCCGCGTACAAGGGCATTCCGCTGGCCGCCGCCGTTGCCGTCGAGCTGGCGCGGCAGGGCCGCAATGTGCCGTTTGCCTACAACCGCAAGGAGGCCAAGGACCACGGCGAAGGTGGCACGCTGGTCGGGGCCCCCGTCAAGGGGCGCGTGCTGATCATTGATGACGTGATGTCGGCCGGCACGGCGGCGCGCGAATCGATTGCCATCATCCAGGCCGCCGGCGCCACGCCCCATGCGATGGTCCTCGCGCTGGACCGGCAGGAGAAAGCCACCGAGAATGGTGTGGATGTCAACCACAGCGCAGTGCAATATGTAACGAATCAGCTGGGTTTGCAGGTTTGCGCGATTGCGCGCCTGACCGACTTGCTGCAGTATCTCTCCATGCAAGGCGACGTGTCGACGCCAGGGGCCTCTGGCGCGTTGTCCTTAAAAGCCCACTATCAGGCTGTGCTGGCTTATCGGGAGCGCTATGGCGTGGAATGAGGAGTCGAATTGCTTTTGCAAACAGCGTTGACGGCGGGGCTGGTGCTGGCCACCTGCCTGTGCGGTGAGGCCGCGGCCCAGAGCATCTACACCTGTGTCGATGCAAAAGGCCGCAAGATCACGGCGGACCGTCCGATTGCCGAGTGCATGGACCGCACGCAGCAGGAGTTGACGCGTTCCGGCCGGCTTAGGCGCGAGGTCGGGCCGTCGCTCACGGCACAGGAGCGGGCAGCGCAGGAAGAAAAAGAGAAGCTGGCGGCAGAGGCGCGTGCGCGCGAAGTCGAAGAAAAGCGCCGGGACCGGGCATTGCTGCTGCGTTACCCGGCCCGCCCGGTGCACGACCAGGAGCGCACGATGGCGCTGGCCCAGATCGACGAAGTCATCAAGGCCGCCAGCAAAAGAACGGTGGAACTTGCCGAGCAGCGCAAGGCCATCAACGACGAATTCGAGTTTTACGCGAAAGACCCGTCCAGGGCACCTGGTTCACTGAAGCGCCGGCTTGAAGAAAACGACAGCAGCGCCGCCGTGCAAAAGAGATTCATTGCTGACCAGGAGCAGGAGAAAAAACGCGTCAACCTGCGTTTTGACGAAGAACTGGTCAAGCTCAAACAGCTCTGGGCATTGGCAGGCGTGGCACCTGCCAACGCGGCTTCAGGCGCCGCCGGCACTGCGGGCCACCCCAAGGCCGCCGCCAAAAACTGACTTTCTGACGTTCAATGGCAGGCTGACGATGCGCAGGCCGCATGGCGGCCCCGCCGGCGTCACGCCAGTTTTTTCCGCAGCAGCTCGTTGACCTGTGCCGGGTTGGCCTTGCCCTTGGTGGCCTTCATGGCCTGGCCGACCAGGGCATTGAAGGCCTTGGCATTGCCGGCTTTGACCTCTTCGACGTTTTTGGCGTTGGCCGCCAGCACGTCGTCAATGATTTTTTCCAGCTCGCCGGTGTCGCTCATTGGCTTGAGGCCTTCTAATTCGATGAAGCCCCTCGTTTGTCTATCCATCTCTTCAAAGGAGCCGGCTATTAGCGTGCGCTTGCCGGTCCAAAACAAATCAAACAAGTGCTTAGCACTGCTAGCGAGGAGCGTTCCGCTTTCAATATGTTTGATCAGAACCGCCAATTGCAAAGCAGTGACAGGCGCTGAGGCAATATCAATACCTTCGGCATTTAACCGGCGCGAAACTTCACCCATGATCCAGTTGCTCACCAACTTGGGTTGGTCGCACGCTTTGGTGGCGATCTCGAAATAGGCCGCCGTTGCCTTGCTTTGCGTCAGAGCTGTGGCGTCGTATTCAGGCAGGCCGTAATCCTTGACGAAGCGTGCAGCCATCACGCGCGGCAATTCGCTCATCTCGGCGCGCGTGCGCTCCACCCAGTCCCGGCCAATCACCAGCGGCGGCAAATCCGGGTCGGGGAAGTAGCGGTAGTCGGCCGCATCTTCCTTGGTGCGCATGGCCCGTGTCTCGCCGGTGTCCGGGTCAAACAGCACGGTGGCTTGCTGGATCGCGTGGCCGTCTTCCAGCTGCCCGATCTGCCAGCGCACTTCGTAGTCAATCGCCTGCTGCATGAACTTGAAGCTGTTCAGGTTCTTGATCTCGCGGCGCGTGCCCAGCTCGGCGCCGGGCTTGCGCACCGACACATTGGCATCGCAGCGGAAGCTGCCTTCCTGCATGTTGCCGTCGCAAATGCCGATCCAGGTCACAATCTTGTGCAGCTCTTTGGCATACGCCACGGCTTCGGCCGACGAGCGCATGTCGGGTTCGGTCACGATCTCCAGCAGCGGCGTGCCGGCGCGGTTCAGATCAATGCCGCTCATGCCGATGAAGTCTTCGTGCAGTGACTTGCCGGCGTCTTCTTCCAGATGGGCGCGCACCAGTCGCACCGATTTCTTTTCACCGTCCAGGAAGAACTCGACGACACCTCCCTGCACCACGGGAATCTCGAACTGGCTGATTTGGTAGCCCTTGGGCAGGTCGGGGTAGAAGTAGTTTTTGCGTGCGAACACGCTCTGCTCGGCAATGTGCGCATTGACGGCCAGACCGAACTCGATGGCGCGCTGCACTGCGCCCTTGTTCATCACCGGCAGCGCGCCGGGCAGCGCGAAGTCCACGGCCGAGGCCTGCGTATTGGGCTCAGCGCCAAACGCGGTGGAGGCGCGGCTGAAGATTTTCGACTGCGTGGTCAGCTGGGTGTGGGTTTCAAAGCCGATCACGACTTCGTAGCCCTGCACCAGCGAGGATGCGGGGGTGCTTGCGATGTTGCTCATGCCGACAATCCTGCCTTGTCTTCCGGTTTCATTTGATGCCAGTCGGTGGCCAGCTGGAAATGGTGGGCGGCGCCCAGCAGCTGGGTTTCCTGGAAATAATTGCCGATCAGCTGCAGGCCCACCGGCATGCCGTGTGCGCCCAGACCCGCCGGAATGCTCATGCCGGGCAGGCCGGCCAGGCTGGACGACAGCGTGTAGATGTCGGCCAGGTAATTGGCCACCGGGTCGTCGGATTTTTCACCGATCTTCCAGGCCACGGTGGGCGACACCGGGCCGGCGATCACGTCGCATTGCGTGAAGGCTTTCTGGAAATCCTGCGCAATCAGGCGGCGGATTTTTTGCGCCTTCAGGTAATAGGCATCGTAGTAGCCGTGCGACAGCACATAGGTGCCGATCATGATGCGGCGCGTCACCTCGTCGCCAAAGCCTTCGGAGCGCGACTTTTTGTACATGTCGGTGAGGTCGCTGTAGCTGGCCGCCCGGTGCCCGTACCGCACGCCGTCATAGCGGCTCAGGTTGCTGCTGGCTTCCGCCGGCGCGATCACGTAGTACACCGGAATGGACAACTCGGTGAGCGGCAGGCTGACGTCGACCAGCGTGGCCCCCAGTTTTTCAAATTCCGCCAGCGCAGCACGAACTGCCTTCAGCACATCGGCGGAGCAGCCCGCGCCGAAAAACTGGACGGGCAGGCCGATTCTCAGGCCCTTTAATGGCTCAGGCACTGTCTCCCGGTTGCCTGTAGCTATTAATTCGGTAGCGTAGTTGGTGACGGGGAGGTCCAGCGAGGTCGAATCGCGGTCGGGGTCGGGGCCGGCCATGGCCGAGAGCAGCAGGGCGCAATCGAGTGCGCTGCGCGCCATCGGGCCGGCCTGGTCCAGGCTGGAGGCAAAAGCCACCATGCCATAGCGTGAGCAGCGGCCATAGGTGGGCTTGATGCCGGTGATGCCGGTGAGCGAGGCGGGCTGGCGGATGGAGCCACCGGTGTCGGTGCCGGTGGCCGCCGGTACCAGCCGCGCCGCCACGGCGGCGGCTGAGCCGCCCGAGGAGCCGCCGGGCACGCGCGCCGTGTCCCAGGGGTTATGCACCGGTTGATAGGCGCTGTTGTCGTTGCCCGAGCCCATGGCGAACTCGTCGCAGTTGAGCTTGCCCAGCGTGACCATGCCCGCGCCGCCGGAGGCGACGCCGAGCCGGCTGACCACGGTGGCATCAAACGGGCTGCGGTAGCCGGCCAGCATCTTTGAGCCGGCCGTTGTCGGGAAATCACGGGTGACGAACACGTCCTTGTGCGCCAGCGGAACGCCCAGCAAGGGCGTGCGCTCACCGGCGGCCAGCCGTGCGTCGGCGGCCCGGGCCTGCGCCAGCGACACGTCCGGGTTGGTGGCGAGGAAGGTACCCAGGCTCTCATGCTGCTGGATGCGGGCAAGGAAATGTTGTGCCACCTCGACGCTGGAGACCTCGCGGGCGGCCAGTTTGGCGGCGAGTTCGGCGACGCCGAGGTCGTGCAAATCGGGGTTGCGGTCGGTGGAACTCATTCGATCACCTTGGGCACGAGAAACAGGCCGCGTTCCACGGCGGGGGCGCTGGCTTGGCTGGCCTCGCGCTGGTTGGGTTCGTTGGCGATGTCATCGCGCAGGCGCAGCGCCACCTCGCCAATCACGGCCGCAGGGTGGGCCAGTGGCGCCACGCCGTCGGTATTGACGGCGGCCATTTGCTCCACCAGCGCGAAAAAGCCGTTGAGCTGGCTCAGGGTGTGTTCGGTTTCTTCGGGACGCAACTCCAGGCGCGCCAGATTGGCGACGCGTGCGATGTCTTGGGATGTCAGTGCCATGAGGTGGGGGGTAGGTGCAGGGAAAGGAACAAAAAGACGCAGGTGGAAACGAGGTGTAAAGCTGAAAAAACGCCGCAGCGGCGCCATTGATTCACAGGGGATGCGTTATTATCCCGCCTTTGGTGTGAAATCATGGCTGGATGCACTCCGTAGGCGCTTTTTGAGTGCTGGAGACAAGCTTTCGGACAGCTTTGGCCCCACTTTCTCATACTTGGTTCATCATAAAAAAGCGATCGGGCAACCCAGTTTGCTCATGCACCAACCGGATTCCTGCATATGTTTGAAGCATTCCGTCGGTATTTTTCTACCGACCTGGCGATTGACCTCGGTACCGCCAACACCCTGATTTTTGTACGTGACCGCGGCATTGTGCTTGATGAGCCTTCCGTGGTGGCGATTCGCCATGAAGGCGGCCCCCAGGGCAAAAAAACCATCCAGGCTGTCGGCCACGAGGCCAAGGCCATGCTGGGCAAGGTGCCCGGCAACATCGAGGCCATCCGCCCGATGAAGGACGGCGTGATTGCCGACTTCACGGTGACCGAGCAGATGCTCAAGCAGTTCATCAAGATGGTGCACCCGCGCAGCCTGCTCAAGCCCAGCCCGCGCATCATCATCTGCGTGCCTTGCGGTTCGACCCAGGTCGAGCGCCGCGCCATTCGTGAAAGCGCCCTGGGCGCCGGCGCCAGCGACGTCTACCTGATTGAGGAACCCATGGCCGCCGCGATTGGCGCGGGCCTGCCGGTTTCCGAGGCCAGCGGCTCCATGGTGGTCGACATCGGCGGCGGCACCACCGAAGTCGGCGTGATCTCGCTGGGCGGCATGGTCTACAAGGGCAGCGTGCGCGTCGGCGGCGACCGTTTCGACGAGGCCATCATCAACTACATCCGCCGCAACTACGGCATGCTGATTGGCGAGCCCACCGCCGAGGCCATCAAGAAAAGCATCGGCTCGGCCTTTCCTGGCTCCGAGGTCAAGGAGATGGAAGTCAAGGGCCGCAACCTGTCCGAAGGCGTGCCGCGCAGCTTCACCATTTCGAGCAACGAAATCCTGGAAGCCCTGACCGATCCGCTCAACAACATCGTCAGCGCTGTCAAAAACGCGCTGGAACAGACACCGCCCGAACTGGGCGCGGACATCGCCGAGCGCGGCATGATGCTGACCGGCGGTGGCGCCCTGCTGCGCGACCTGGACCGCCTGCTGGCCGAAGAAACCGGTCTGCCCGTGCTGGTGGCGGAAGATCCGCTGACCTGCGTGGTGCGTGGTTGCGGCATTGCGCTGGAGCGCATGGATCGCCTGGGTTCCATCTTCACCTCGGAATAAGGCCCGACCCGACCGCCGTCCTTCACCAGCCCGCCTTCGCCCATACGCACATCGCATGAAGCAGGGCCAGCCTGACAGCGCACCATGCCCTTAGGAACCCTAGACAGATCCCCGCCGCCCTTTTTCAAGCAGGGGCCGTCGGCGCTGTCCAAGCTGATGTTCTTCAGCGCGTTGTCGCTGTTCCTGATGGTGGCGGACACGCGCTTTCGCATCACCCAGCCGGTGCGCGCGGCGCTCGCCACCGCACTCTACCCGGTGCAGTGGCTGGCGCTGCAGCCGGTGCGTGCGGTCAAGAGCGGCAGCGACTATTTCATCGGCCTGAACCAGGCCCAGTCCAGCAGCGAGGACGCCCGCAAAAAACTGGCCCTGCAATCGCTGCGCGCCGGCCAGGTGGAGCAGCTGACGCAGGAGAACAGCCGATTGCGCAAACTGCTGGGCCTGCGTGAGCAGCTCGCCACCCAGGTCGTGGCCGCCGAGGTGCTGTACGACGCGGCGGATCCTTACACCCGCAAGGTCATCATCGACAAGGGCATGGCGCAGGGCGTGGACCTCGGCTCGCCCGTGGTCGATGAGTCCGGTGTGCTGGGCCAGGTCACCCGCGTGCACCCGCTGGTGAGCGAAGTCACCCTCGTGGTGGACCGCGACCTGGCCATTCCCGTGCTCAATGTGCGGACGGGCGCGCGCAGCGTGGCCTATGGCGACCCTGTCCTGGGGGGGAGCGGCCTGGAACTGCGCTTCATGGGCAGCAACTCGGATGTGCAACAGGGCGACATGCTGACCACCAGCGGGGTCGACGGCGTCTACCCGCCGGGCCTGCCGGTGGCGACCATCACCCGGATCGAGCGGCGTGCCGAATCGGCTTTCGCCAAGATTTACTGCGCGCCGCAGGCGCTGGTGGCCGGTGCGCGGCATGTCATGGTGGTCAAGCCCGTCTCGGGCCAGATAGTGCCGCGGCCCGAGGCCGATGCAGCGCAAGTCGCCGGCAAAAAGAAGGGAGCCGCCAAATGATCATGCGCTCCGGCCAGCAGCTGCTGCTGCCCGCCAACCCGGTATTCATCTGGTTCAGCCTGATCGCGGCCTTGCTGCTGGACATGCTGCCGCTGGGGCGCGTGCCCTGGATGCCCGACTTCATGGCGCTGGTGCTGGTCTTCTGGAACGTGCACCAGCCGCTGCGCGTGGGCATCGGCCTGGCATTCATGTTTGGCCTGGCCATGGACGTGCACCAGTCTTCCCTGCTGGGGCAGCATGCGCTGTCCTACACCGCGCTGAGCTTTTTTGCGGCCATGATTCACCGCCGCCTGCTGTGGTTCTCCGTGCCGTCGCAGGCCGTGCAGGTGTTGCCGCTGTTTGCGGTGGCCCACGGCGTGGAACTGATCATCCGCATGATCGGCGGCGGCATTTTCCCGGGCTGGATCATGCTGCTGGCACCGCTCGCCGAAGCCCTGCTCTGGCCCGTCGTCAGCATCTTGCTGCTGGTGCCGCAACGCCGCGCCCCGAACCCGGACGAGAACCGGCCGTTGTGATGCCCCCACGGTCGCTCACTTCGTGTAGCTCCCTGCCCCCCGAGGGGGCCGCCCCGCCTGCGGCCCGGCAAAGCCGGTTCCGCGGCTCGGACTGGCTTTGGGTCGGCTTGCTTCGCATTGCCTTTTGGGCGGGCCGGGGGCGAGCATTCCGCGTGCGCCATAGGGGGAATCGTTCGGCTTGCGGGCACTCTGCCGCGGTCGTAGAGTTGCGTTGCCATGACTGAACTGCGCAACGTCGAAGCCGACCTGTTCCGCTTTCGCGCGCGCGTGCTGATTGCGAGCCTGGCCGTGCTTTGCGCCTTTGCGCTGCTGGCGGCGCGGCTGGTTTACCTGCAGGTGTTCCGCCACACCGACCTGAGCGAGCAGGCCGAAAGCAACCGCACGGCCATCGTGCCCATCGTGCCCAACCGTGGGCTGATCCTGGACCGCAACGGCGTCGTGCTGGCCAGCAACTACTCGGCCTATACGCTGGAGATCACGCCTTCCAAGGTGGAGAACCTGGAGGAAACCATTGCGGCGCTGGAAAAGGTGGTGGACATCCAGCTGCGCGACAAGCGGCGCTTCAAGCGCCTGCGCGAAGAGGCCAAAAATTTTGAGTCGCTGCCCATTCGCACCCGCCTGACCGATGTGGAAGTGGCCCGGTTTGCCGCCCAGCGTTTTCGCTTTCCGGGCGTCGACATCAAGGCGCGGCTGTTCCGCAGCTACCCGTACGGCGAGCTCGGCAGCCATGTGGTGGGCTACATCGGCCGCATCAACCAGAGCGAAAAAGAGCGCATCGACGAAGGCGATGACCAGGGCAACTACCGCGGCACCGACTACATCGGCAAGCTTGGTGTGGAACAGAGTTTTGAAAAGCAGCTGCACGGCATCACGGGGGTCGAGCAGGTGGAGACCTCCGCAGGTGGGCGGGCCGTGCGCCGGCTGGCCAGCAATCCGGCCATCCCCGGCGACACGGTCATGCTGTCCATCGACATCAAGCTGCAGAAACTGGTGGAAGACATGTTCGGGGACCGGCGCGGCGCGCTGGTGGCGCTGGACCCGAAAACCGGTGACGTGCTGGCGTTTGTGAGCAAGCCGACCTTCGACCCCAACCTTTTTGTCGACGGTATCGACGCCGAGAGCTGGGAGGCCCTCAACGAATCGATTGACAAGCCGCTGCTCAACCGGGCATTGCGTGGCACCTACCCGCCGGGCTCCACGTATAAACCGTTCATGGCCTTGGCCGCTCTGCAGCTCGGCGCGCGGGCCCCCGGAACCCTGATCAACGACCCCGGTTTCTACATGTTCGGCGGCCGCCGGTTTGGCAGCCCCGAGAATGAGAAGGGCGGCATCATGGACATGCACCGGGCGATTGTGGAGTCAAGCAACGTTTACTTCTACTCGCTGGCCAACGAAATCGGCGTGGATGCGATGCACGACTTCATGAAGCCGCTGGGCTTTGGCCAGATCACCGGCATCGACATCAATGGCGAAGTGCGTGGCGTGCTGCCCAGCCAGGCCTGGAAGCGCAGCTACTTCAAAAGGCCGGAACAGCAGAAATGGTTTGCCGGCGAAACCATTTCGCTGGGCATTGGACAGGGCTACAACAGTTTCACCATGCTGCAACTGGCGCAGGCCACGGCGGTGCTGGCCAATAACGGCATCAAATACAAGCCGCGCCTGGTCATCGGCACGCAGGACCCGGTGACGCGCGTGATGCACCCGCTGCCGGTTGCGCCGCCTGAAGACCTGGGTTACAAGCCCGAGAACGTGGCGGTGATCCGCAAGGGGCTGGCCGGCGTGGTGCAGGGCGGGACTTCGGCCAGGGTATTTGCCGGCGCCGGCTACCAGAGCGGCGGCAAAACCGGCACGGCCCAGGCCGTGGGGGCCCCGAAAGGCAAGTACAACAGCGCCAAGATGGAAGAGCACCAGCGCGACCATGCGCTGTATATCGCCGTGGCCCCCGCCGAAGCTCCCCAAATCGCACTGGCGGTGATCGTGGAAAACGCCGGCTGGGGTGCCGGTGCGGCCGCGCCCATTGCACGCCGGGCCTTTGACTACCTGCTGCTGGGCCAGTACCCGAGCGAGGAGGACATGGCTGCCGTGCAAAAAGGGCTGGCCGCAGCACCCATTGGCAAGCCGCGCCGCGCGGCCGACATCGCGGCCTTGCCGGTAGCCGGTGTGCCGGCGATGCCGGATGCACCCGGCGCGGAGGCGCCGGTGGTGGCTGGTTCTGCCCGGCCCGAGGGCGTGGTGCCGGTGGCTGGCAAGCCCGCGGCGGGGCCTGCGTCGACCCCGGGCATCCCGCCGCGCTAGTATCCGGCGGGGCTGACCGGCCCTGTTCGGCCCTGTTTGGCCCTGTTGCGTTCGCGAGTATGTGGGTGCTTACGTGGGGACTATTTCAAAAAGGCATCAAACGCTGTCTTCAGAATCAGCGCGCTGACCACCACAATAAACATGCTGCGCACAAAGCCGGCGCCGTGCCGGAGTGCCAGCCGGGTGCCCAGCAAACTGCCCACCACGTTGGCCACGGCCATGGTCAGGGCGAAATGCCACCAGACATGGCCTTTCCAGGCAAACAGTGCCAGCGCGGCCAGATTGGTGGCGATATTGAGCAACTTGGCGGAGGCCGCCGCATTCAGGAAGTCGTAGCCCAGCCAGCGCACAAATAAAAATACCAGGAAGCTGCCGGTGCCGGGGCCAAAAAAACCATCGTAAAAGCCCAGCACCAGCCCGATGCAGCAGGCCGCCGCCGTTTCGGCGCGGCCGGTAAAGCGCGGCGTATGGTGGCGCCCCAGATCCTTGCGGGCCAGCGTGTAGATCAGCACCCCCACCAGCACGAGTGGCAGGGCCTTGCGCAAAAAGCCCGCAGAAATGAGGGTCACCAGCCAGGCGCCGGCCAAAGAGGCAGCAAAACCGGCCGCTGCAGCCGGCAGCAGGGCCGCCCAGCGCATATCGACCCGGCGCGCAAACTGGACGGTAGCCACCGCCGTACCCCAGACGGAGGCCCCCTTGTTGACGCCAAACAGCGTGGCCGGCTGGGCGTTGGGAAAGATGGCGAACAGGGCGGGCACCAGAATCAGGCCGCCGCCTCCAACGATGGCGTCCACAAAACCGGCCAGCAGGGATGCGCAGGTAACAATCAGCAATTCCATGACTGCCGATTGTCTCATCGCACCGAAATGGTTCGTTGCTATTTAATTAATAGCTGGAGGCTACGGTGGATCATGAGTCACAGGGGCTTTTGGGTAAAGCGAGTGGCAGGCGAACGGGCATAAAAAAAGCGCTGGGGTTGCCAGCGCTTTGTCAAAAAAACACCTTGTGGAATGTTTGTTTGCTTTGTAATTGCTCTTCGTGTCTCCTCGGCTCCTCGCATTGCGAGCAGCAGGGCTCGTCAGCAAGACCCTTAATATAGCCTGCGCACTGAGACAGTGCATTAGGAGTTTCCCGAACCTTTTCGGGCGACATCGGTCTTTTCACGCCAAGATGCTTTAGCTGCCCAGCGTGAAGTAAAAGCGCGCACCCTGCTCGGGCGCCGATTCGGCCCAGATCCGTCCGCCGTGCCGCGTGACGATGCGGTGCGCCATCGCCAGGCCAATGCCGGCGCCTGAAAACTCCGAAGGGGAATGCAGCCGCTGGAAGGCGCCAAACAGCTTGTCGACATAGGCCATTTCAAAACCGGCGCCGTTGTCCGCGATGCAGTAAACCGTCTTCCCGTCGGAGTCGGGCTGGCTGCTGACGCGGATGAGGGCGCTGGCCTGCCTGGACGTGAACTTCCAGGCGTTGCCCAGCAAATGCCCGAGCAGGTGCTGGAGCAGACTGGCATCGCCGTCGGCTTCCAGCGGCGCCTCGACCTCGGTTTGAACGTGGCGCGCCGGCTCCTTGGCCTGAAGCGTGGCCAGCACGGTGGTGCAGATTGCCGCCAGGTCCACCTTTTCGGGTCGGGTCGTCGCCTGCGACAGCTGGGCCAGCGACAGCAGGCTGTCGGTGCGGTCGTTCATCTGGCTGACGCCGGCGCGTATGCGGTTCAGGTAATCCTTGCCGCGCGCTGTCAGGTGGGCCGCCATTTCCCGCTCCAGCAGGCTCGCCAGGCCATTGATGGCAATATAGGGTTGCCGCAGGTCGTGGGCCAGCGAATGCGAAAAAGCCTGCAGTTCCTGGTTGGCCGCTGTCAGCGCAGCGGTTCGCCGTTCCACCCGTTGTTCGAGTTCGGTGTTGAGCCGCATGATGTTGTCTTCGGCGACCTTTCGCTCGGTGATGTCGCGCAAGATGATGCTGCCCTGGATATCGCCGTGGCTGCTGACGTGCTGCGATGCTGAAATTTCGACCGGAAATTTCACGCCGTTGCGACGCACGCACATGAGCTCGCCCCGGTATTTTCCGGGACTGCTCCGCATGTCCTGCAGCTGCGGGCCGGCGTCGTCCACGAGGCCGGCGAGCCCGGCATGGCGCAAGTCCTGCTCGGTCATGCCAAACATGTTGCAGGCGGCCTGGTTGGCCGAGACAATGGTGCCATCGGCCTGCGTCTGGATGAAACCGTCCAGGCTGGTTTCAAAGACCAGGCGAAAGCGCTCCTCGCTGATGCGCAGCGTGTCTTCCGCGGCCAGCAGGCTGCGGTAGCGACGTGCCCGGCTTTGCGCCGCCGCGATCAGGTTGGCGGGCTCGACGGGCTTGATGATGAAGTCATCGCCGCCCTGCTTGAGCGCCTGCGACTGCTTGTCCAGGCTGGTCTCCGTGGAAAGAAAGACGATGGGGATGCGGACAAACTCCTCCTGCTGGCGAATCAGCGCGGCCAGTTCCATGCCGTTGCAGTCGGGCATGTAGATGTCGCAGGTGATGAGGTCGGGACGGAACGCCGTGAGCGGGCCCGTCACGGTGGTGGGATCGGTCACGATGGCGGTTTCCATGCCGGCCGATTGCAGCACCTCGGCATAAAAACCGGCCAGACGTTCATCGTCCTCGATGATCAGCACGCGGTAAGGCCTGGACGGCTCGTCGGAGGTGATGCGGTCCAGGAAACCGAGCAGCGAACGCACATCCAGCGGGTGGGGGAAATAGCCGACACCGCCCGCCCTCACGGCACGCAGCCGGGCCTGGAAATCCGTACTTCCCGCCATGAAGATCAACGGTATTCCCGCCGAAGCGCCGGGGCGGGGCCGGACCAGCGCGCGCAGCACGAGCTCCTCCTCCCCGGGCAGGCTCACGTTGGCCAGGATGGCCGCTGCCGCGCCGTCGGCCGGGCTGGCGGCCAGCTTTGAGGGACTGTCAAAGACCCGGCCGCGATAGCCCGATTGACCCAGCTGGCGCACCAGGTCGTCGGCCACGTCCGGATCGGGTTCGATGATGTCGATCAGTCGGGCAGGGGGCTGCGCGTCTGGCGCGGGTTTTGATGCCTGCGAAGCCCCCGCTGGGGGCCCGGCTTGCGCCAGCGCCAGCGCGGCCAGCAGCGCTTGCAGGCCGGTGTCCAGCAGGCCGGCGTCCTCGGGTCCGAGTGCCAGCCCCGTGTCCTGGCAGCGCACCAGCGCCTGCTCCAGCGCGCCGGCGGCCGCGCTGATCTGCGGAAAACCAAAGGTGCCGCCAGAGCCGGTGAGCTTGTGCGCCCGCGCCAGCGCGTCGGTGCGTGCGTCGGTGTCGTCGTGCTGCCTGAACTGGCTGAGCGCGCCCTGCAGCTGCTGCACCTCCTGCGGCAACCTGGACAGGTAAAGCTGCCGCAGTTTCTCCAGTTCCAGCGAAAGTTGACGGTGGGGCATGGGGCATCGAGGTGTTGTGGGGGCTCAATGGGGGCTGGCGTCCATTATTGCCCGCCAACGCGGCTTATGGAACAAACCAGCGACAAACCAGCCATGCCCCCGGCCGCCCGCCCGGCGGATTCACACCCCTTCGCGTATCCATTGCGCCGCCTTCTCCGCGATCATCAGCGTCGGCGAGTTGGTATTTCCGCTGGTGATCAGCGGCATCACCCCGGCATCGACGACGCGCAGGCCACGAACGCCGCGTACCCGCAGGTGCGAGTCCACCACCGCGAGGGGGTCGTCGCTGCGGCCCATTTTGGTGGTGCCGACCGGGTGGAAGATGGTGGTGGCAATGTCGCCGGCCAGCCGCGCAAGTTCTTCGTCGGTCTGGAACTGCACGCCCGGCTTGAATTCTTCAGGTCGGTATTTGGCCAGCGCGCTCTGGCTGACAATGCGGCGCGTCACGCGCAGCGAGTCCGCTGCCACCTGGCGGTCCTCCGCCGTGCTCAGGTAATTGGGGGCGATGGCCGGGGCATCTTCAAAATGGCCGCTCTTGATGTGCACGGTGCCGCGGCTGGTCGGGTTGAGGTTGCACACGCTCGCCGTGAAGGCATTGAAATTGTGCAGCGGTTCGCCAAAGGCATCGAGCGACAGCGGTTGCACGTGGTACTCGATGTTCGGGTAGGGTTGCTCGGGCGAGCTGCGCGTGAAGGCGCCCAGTTGCGACGGCGCCATGCTCATCGGACCGGTCTGGCGAAACGCATATTCGAGCCCGATGCGGGCCTTGCCCCACAGCGAGTTGGCCATGGTGTTGAGCGACAGGCCCCAGCGCTTGCCGCCTTCCAGGGCCTGCACCTTGTAGACCGAGCGGATTTGCAGGTGGTCCTGCAGATTGGCGCCGACGCCGGGCAGGTCCTGCACCACGGGAATGCCGTGCTGCTGCAGCAGGGCGGCCGGGCCGATGCCCGAGAGCTGCAGAATTTGCGGCGAGCCGATGCTGCCGGCGCACAGAATGACTTCGCCCATGTGTTCCGAGTCCCGGGTGGCCAGCGCGGTGATGCGCCCCTGCCCGGTCCATACCTCGACCCCGGTGCAGCGCTGGCTGCCATCGGGCTGCGGCTCGATCACCAGCTTGCACACCTGGGCACTGGTCCAGAGTTCAAAATTGGGCCGACCATAGCAGGCCGGCCGCAAGAAGGCCTTGGCGGTGTTCCAGCGCCAGCCGTTTTTCTGGTTCACTTCAAAATAACCGACGCCTTCGTTGTCGCCCCGGTTGAAGTCCGCGGTGGCCGGAATGCCGGCTTGGGTAGCCGCCTCGGCAAACGCATCCAGAATGTCCCAGCGCAGCCGCTGCTTTTCAATGCGCCATTCGCCGCCCGCGTTGCGGTGGCGCAGCAGCTTCTGGTAGGGGTTGAGCTTGTCCTGCATCAGCTCGGGGGCGGTGCCGCGCGCGCCGTGCACGGCATCCGCGCCCTTGTAGTAGTCTTCATGCAGCTTGAAATGGGGCAGGGCGTTGTCCCAGCGCCAGGCGCTGTCGCCGGTCAGCTCCGCCCACTGGTCATAGTCGCGCGCCTGGCCGCGCATGTAAATCATGCCGTTGATGCTTGAGCAGCCGCCTAGTGTTTTTCCGCGCGGGTAGCGCAGCGCCCGGCCATTGAGGCCGGCGTCCGGTTCGGTGTTGTACAGCCAGTCGGTGCGCGGGTTGCCAATGCAGTGCAGATAGCCCACGGGAATGTGGATCCAGTGGTAGTCATCCTTGCGGCCGGCCTCAATCAGCAGCACGCGTTTGGAGGCGTCGGCGCTCAGGCGGTTGGCCAGCAGGCAACCGGCCGTGCCGGCGCCAATGATGATGTAGTCAAAAACCTGGTTCTCGTCTTGCATGGGTGTGCTTTTGGTCTTGCGGCCCCGGTGGGGGCTGTGGGGTGACTTGTTTTTGGGCGGGGTAGCGGGGGATACTGCCTGCCTTGCCTAACGCAGAACTGACCAGCTTCAGATTGTGGCAAAAGCTGGCCGGCCCCGCGGCGGGGATTACCCGCTGGCCCCGGTGGCGGCAACCCTGCTGTAGGACCAGAGCGACAGACCGTGCGCATCTGCCCGAATGGGTATTGGCAGCAGTTACCATGACAATTTTGCGCTGGACGCATATGCAAAGGTCGCCGGCCCGCGTCCCGGCTCATTCATGCTTATGGAAGAATCCACTCCCCGCATTGAACAGCAGGACACGCCCGAAGGCCGGCTGTTTGTCGTGCGCGGGGCGTGGACAGCGTCGGGCCTCACGGGCCAGCCGGTGTGGGACGCCCTGACAGCACAGTTCGACACCCTGCGTCGCCATACCGCGCCCTCTGGCGAGGCGTCAGCCGTCCGCTGGGATTTGAGCCTGGTCGACAAGCTCGACCACCTCGGTGCGCAGGTGCTGTGGAATCACTGGGGCCGCGACTGGCCGGCACAGCTGCAGGTCGAACCCAGCCAGCGCGCGGTGCTGGAGACCGTGGCCAAATTCGCGGTCGACCCGCCAAAACCACGCGGGTCCGACTGGAAGGACCTCCTGGTGGTGCTTGGCAACCGGGCGCTGGGCCTGGTCGACCACAGCAAGGGCCTGGTGCGCCTGGTGGGCCAGTTGCTGCTCGACATCATCCGGCTTGTCCGGCACCCGAGGGAGGGCCCCTGGCGTGACCTCTCGGGTCACCTGTACCACATTGGCGCCACGGCGCTGCCCATTACCGCGCTGGTGGGATTTCTGATCGGCGTCGTGCTGGCCTACCTGATTTCGCAGCAGCTGCGCCAGTTCGGAGCAGATGCCTACATCGTGAACATTCTTGGCATCTCGCTGATCCGGGAACTCGGGCCGGTATTGGCGGCCATTCTTATTGCGGGGCGCTCCGGCTCCGCCATCACCGCCCAGATTGGCGTGATGCGCGTGACCGAAGAACTCGATGCCATGCGGGTCATGGGCATCGCCCGGGGCTTCCGGCTGGTGATGCCGCGGGCGCTGGCATTGGCGGTGGTGATGCCGCTGATCAGCGTCTGGACCACGATTGCCGCCCTGCTCGGCGGCATGCTGGCCGCCGACATTTCCATGGGCGTGACGCCCTCGTACTTCATCAACTCGCTGCCGCGGGCAGTGGATGCCGCCAACCTGACGCTGGCCACTGGCAAGTCGGTCGTGTTCGGCGTGCTGATCGCCATGGTGGGATGCCATTACGGCCTGCGTGTCAAACCCAATACCGAGAGCCTGGGGCAGGGCACCACCGCCTCGGTGGTCACGTCGATCACTGTGGTGATTCTGGTGGATGCGCTGTTTGCGGTCGTGTTTAAAAGCGTGGGCATATGAAGTATTGCCCCCACGTTCGCTCACTGCGTGTAGCTCTCTGCCCCCCGAGGGGGCCGCTGCGCCTGCGGTCTGGCAAAGCCAGTCCCGCGGCCCCTGCTGGGGTGAAGAGCCCCCACGCTTGTCACTTCGTGTACTGCGCTGCCCCCCGAGGGGGCCGCTGCGCCTGCGGTCTGGCAAAGCCAGTCCCGCGGCCCCTGCTGGGAGGAAGAGCCGCCATCACTTTTCAGGTACGGGTTTCGATATGACTGACGCTGTCGTTGAAATCAAGAAGCTGTGGACCGTTTTTGAGAACGGCGACCGCAAAGCTGTGGTGCACAAGGACCTCGATTTGACGGTCGTGCGTGGCGAGGTGCTGTCGCTGGTGGGTGGCTCCGGCACCGGCAAGACGGTGCTGTTGCGGCAGATGCTGGGACTCGAAACGCCGACCCGTGGCGAGATCACCGTGCTGGGCAAACCGGCCGCCGAACTGGGCAAGCGCGGCGCGGCGCGGCGTGTCGGCATGCTGTTCCAGCAGGGGGCGCTGTTTTCGGCCTTCACCGTGCTCGAAAACATCGCTTTCCCATTGCGCGAACTCAAAACCCTGCCGCTGGCACTGATCCGTGAAGCGGCCATGGTCAAGCTGCAGATGGTGGGCCTGAGCCCGGATACGGCCGACAAGATGCCCAGCGACCTGTCGGGCGGCATGGTCAAGCGGGTGGCGCTGGCCCGCGCCCTCATCATGGATCCACCGCTGCTGCTGCTGGACGAACCCACGGCGGGGCTGGACCCCGACAGCTCGGACAGTTTCTGCTCCTTGCTGCGCGCGCTGCACCGGGACATGGAGCTGACCGTGGTGATGGTCACGCACGACCTCGATACGCTGTTTGAACTCAGCAGCCGCATTGCCGTGCTGGCCGAGCAGCGTGTCATCGTGAACGATGTGCCGCGGGAAGTGGTGGCTTTCCCGCATCCTTTCATTCACGAATTTTTTCTTGGCGAAAGGGGCCAGCGCGCGATGGAACTGCTGCGCGAATACCCCTTCACGGTCTAGCGCAAACCAGAAAGGTCTTCAAGATGGAAAACAAAGCCCATGCCATGGCCGCCGGCGCCTTTGTGCTGGTGGTTACTGCCCTGCTGGTGTTGCTGGCAATCTGGCTCACGCGCGACAACACCCAGCGTGACCTGTATGAAATGAGTACCGGCGAAAGCGTCTCGGGCCTGCAGCCCCAGGCCGCGGTGCGTTTTCGCGGCGTACCGGTCGGCAAGGTCGAGTTCATCGGCTTTGACGACAAGGTCAAGGGCAATGTGCTGCTCCGTGTGTCCATAGACCGCAGCGCGCCCGTGACGAAATCGACGTTTGCCACGGTGGCCTCCCAAGGCGTGACGGGACTGGGGTTTATTCAGCTCGACGACGATGACTCTTCGCCGGAACGCCTGGTGCCCAACGACGAAGACCCGCCACGCATACCGCTCAAGCCGGGCGGCCTGGACAAGCTGCTCAAGCAAAGCGATGTGATCTTTGACCAGGTGGAGCAGGCCAGCACACGCCTGAACAAGCTGCTGTCCGACGAGAACCAGGCCGCCGCGACCTCTGCCATCACGCAACTCGGCGAGGCGGCCGGCAGCCTCAACCGCGTGGCCAAGGGTCTTGAGCCCACGGTGGCGACCTTGTTGGGCCTGTCACGCGACGCCACCGTCACGCTGAAATCCGTCAAGACGGCCGCAGACGACGTCAGCACGACAGCCACCCGCTTGAGCGAAAAAGGCGGAGCGCTCGACAAGCTCTCTGAAGGCGGGACGGCCCTGGCCGCGGGCGTGGAAACCTTCGGTGCCGCCACGCTGCCCAAGCTGGGTGAAGTGGCTGATGAGGCCGCGCGTGCCATGCGCCAGTTGCGCCGCACCGTGAACGCGGTGGACGACAACCCGCAGTCCCTGATTTTCGGCAATGGCCCGCAGGTGCCCGGTCCCGGCGAGGCAGGATTTTCCGTCAACGGAGAAAAAAAATGAGGCTGATTTTTTTCAAATCCCATCACAAACCCCGTCAAGATGCTATGAATTCAATAGCTGATGCCGGGCGGTTTTACTGGATGAAATATCTTTTTTGTTCGGTGGCTGTGGCCTTGGCGCTGGGCGGCTGCTCGGCCCTGCCGGACAAGCCAACGCGCGCCACCATGTATGACTTTGGGCCCGGTGCGCTGTCAACGAATCCCGGCACACGCGAGGCGCCCTTGCCGCCGCTGGCGATCGACGACATCGGAACCAGTGGCGGCGCGCTGGACAACATGGCGCTGCTCTACCGCCTGGCCTATGCGGACGCGCAACAGCTGCGCCCCTATTCCCAGGCGCGCTGGAGCATGCCGCCCGCACAATTGATACGCCAGCGCCTGCGCGAGCGGCTGAGCCAGCGCCGCGCGGTGTTCAACGCCGGCGAGAGCGCGGCCCTTAACCGTACCCAGAACGCGGTGCTTCCGCGGCTACTGCGGCTGGACCTGGAGGAGTTCAGCCACCTCTTCACCGCACCCGATGCCAGTGTCGGCCTGATTCGCCTGCGCGCCACGCTGGTGGACGTCACGCCCGCCGGCGAAAAGCTGGTGGCGCAGCGCCATGTGATCGTGCAGCGTCCCGCGCCCAGTGCGGATGCCCCCGGCGGCGTGCGGGCGCTGACGGCGGCCACCGATGCGGCGATCGAGGAGCTGGAGCAGTGGTTGCAGCAGGCGCCCGCGCGCTAAATCAGCGGCATCCATGAAGACACTTCAAGAGCAACTCGACACTGCCGGCCTGCACGTGTTTGGCTGCTGCGAGCGGCTGAGCGCCTATGGCCCCGGCCTGTTGCAGAATTCTCCGCTGCTGCAGGACTTCACCCCTGCGGAGGCCGACATCCTGGGCGCCTCCATGCTGCTGGTGCGTGCCGAGCCTGGCCAGGTGATGATCCGGGAGGGCGAGTCGGGTGACTGGATGATGCTGATCCTCAAAGGTACCGTCGACGTGACCAAGCGCGTCGAGCCGCAGGGCGATGCGGCGGACGCAGGTGCGCCGGCCTCGGTCTCGCGGGTGGCCGTGGTGCGCAGCGGCGCGGCCGTGGGTGACATGTCCATGCTCGACAACGAGCCGCGCTACGCCAGCTGCACCGCAATCGAAGCCGTAGAGGCCGGCGTGTGGGGGCGCCATGAAATTGCCCGGTTGATCCGCGACCACCCCGGCGTGGGCGCCAAGCTGCTGGTGAAAATCACCCAGCTGATGGCGCAACGCTTGCGCAACACCAGCAACCAGCTGGTCAAGCTGCTGAGAAAAAAATGACCACCCCCGTCCGGGCTCACTTCGTGTAGCCCGTTCCCCCCTCAAGGGGGCGGCGCCTGGGGCCGGCGAAGCCGGACCCGCGGCCCCCACTGGTGAAATACCCCCACTGGTCGCGCCCACAGAACTCTTCAACCCAGCATGAGCCGCGGAACCGGCTTTGCCGGGCCGCAGGCGGGCGGCCCCCTCGGGGGGCAGCGACCCACACGAAGTGGGGGAGCGTGGGGGCTTCACATTGACTTCACGCAGGCGGGCGGCACCTCATCTGGACTTCACACGCGGTTTGCACACTTCCTTTCGTTGTCAATACGAAAGGACGTCATGAAACAAAAATTCGCAGCACTGGCCCTGGTGCTGATACTGCTGGTCCTCGCGTTGCTGAAAATCAGCGACGTGGTGCAGGACCGCCAGAACCACCGGCAGATCGCCATCCAGAGCGTGGCCCAAAGCCTGGCCGGCCCGCAGACGTTGACGGGTCCGCTCATCCACATGGCCTGCACCGAGGAATGGGAGGTCAGGAATTCCGACAGGCAGGTGCACAGCGAGCGGCGCGAATTCCTGCTGGTTGCTGCGCCGGCTTCGCTCACCCTCAAGGGCAGCAGCAAGCTGGAGCCGCGCGCCCGCGGGCTGCATGCGACGCAGGTGTTCAGCCTGAAGGCCGACCTGGTGGCCGAATGGACCGACACGGAGGCGCTCAAACCTGTCGCTGAACATGCAGGCTCGCGCATGAATTGCGGCCAACCACTGCTGATGCTGGCGGTGTCCGATGCGCGCGGCATTCGCCATGCCAGCGTGAAGGTTGGCGACCAGGTGCTGGCGCTTAAGCCGGGCACGTTCTACGGCAGCTACCCGCGCGGCGTGCATGCGTCGCTGCTGCCCGCCATGGTGCGCGCCCTGCCACTGCAGGTACAGCTCGAACTGGAACTGGTGGGTACCGAAAGCATTTCGGTGGTGCCACTGGGCGGCGATACCCGGATGCAGCTCGCGTCCAACTGGCCGCACCCGAGTTTTGGCGGCCAATTTTTGCCGGTGGACCGCAAGATCACACCGGAAGGGTTCGAGGCCAACTGGCGTGTGAGCTCGCTGGCCAGCACGGCGCAGCAGGACGTCACGCAAAGGGATGCGGCCAAGCGCAAGGGTGCCTGCCCGTCTTATGGCGATGGCTCGGCCCACGGCTCCTGCGTGGAGGCCTTTAGCGTGACTTTTGTCGATCCATCCAATACCTACGCGCTCAGTGACCGGGCCACCAAATACGGTCTGCTCTTCATTGGCCTGACTTTTCTAGCGGTGGGGCTGTTCGAGTTCATGAAGTCACTGCGCGTGCATCCCATCCAGTATTTGCTGGTCGGTGCGGCGATGAGCATGTTTTTCCTGCTGCTCGTGAGCCTGTCCGAGCACATGCCGTTTGAGAGCGCCTACGCGATTGCCTCGGCCGCCTGCGTACTCCTGCTGACCTACTACGCCAGCCACATGCTGGGCCGCTGGTCGCGCGGCCTGCCCTTTGGCTTGGGCATTGCCACCCTGTACGGCATGCTGTTTGTGCTGCTACGGATGGAGCAGACGGCCCTGTTGCTGGGCGCTGTAGCCTTGTTCGCCGTGCTGGCCGCCGTCATGATGCTGACGCGCCGGGTAGATTGGTATGCGCGCTTCAAGCAGATGGAGCCCGCCAAGCCCGAACCCGCGAAGGTGGCAGGCTGATGGGCGCCGCCCGGCTAGAAATGCAGCTCGACCCGCAAGCCGGGTTGGGTGTTGCGCACCACCATGCGGCCGCCATGCAGCAGCATGATTTGCCGCACGATGGCCAGCCCGAGACCCGAGCCCTTGGTGTGGCCGTCGGGGCGCACTGTCGAGAAAAAACGTTCGCCCAGGCGGGGCAGGGCGTAGTCCGCCACGCCGGGGCCGCTGTCCTGCACGGCAATGCGGTCCGGCCCGGCCTCCAGCGTGATGGTCGAGCCTTGGGGCGCGAACGAGCGCGCGTTTTCGAGCAGGTTGCTCAGCGCCAGGCCCAGCAGGCCGGGCTCCGCATGCACGCCGGCATGTTCCGGGCTGACTACGACTTTGACGGCATGCTGGGCCCGGCCGCCGGCCGCCACCTCAAAGGGCTTGAGGACGCCGGCCCAAAGAAGGCGCTCGCGCTCTACCTGTGCATGGCGCTGCTCCAGCTTCGTCAGCTCGAGCATGCGGTCCACCAGCGCCTGCATGCGGCTGGACTGGGCCAGTACCTGCCCCGAAAACTCGCGGCGCGCGTGTTCGGGCAGATCGTCCTGCAGCAGCTCGCCTGCGCTGCGGATCGCGGCGAGCGGGCTTTTGAGCTCGTGCGTCAGGGCGCGCACGTAATCTTCTATGTACTCGTGGCCCTCGAGCTTCAGGCGCATGGCATCGATTGCCATGGCCAGCTCGCCAAGCTCACCCGGTATTTGCGGCACCGCGGGCTTGGCACCCTGTCCGACGGCGTTGGCATAGTGGCGCAGCTTGCGAATGCTCCACACCACCCACAGCGTCACCGCCACACCGATGGCCAGCGACAACACCAATAGCAGCAGGCCGCTCAGAAAAATCTTCCGCTCGGCCCGGTCGATGAAGGCCTGGATGGTGGACATCGGCTTGGCGACGGTCAGCACGCCTATGATTTTTCCGTCGCTCTGCACAGGTGCTGCCACATACATCACCGACGTGCGGTCGTCCTGCTGCACCTCGCGGGTGGCGCGCGCGCCGTATTCGCCGCGCAGGGTGCGGGCCACGTCGCGCCAGCGTGAATAGTCCTGGCCCGTCGCCACGTTTTCGGAATCAAACACCACCTTGCCGTCCGCGTCGGTGACGTACACGCGGAAATCCAGCGACTGCTTGGCCAGGCCCCAGATCTGCGCATCAATCGGTCGCCTGGCATAGCTGCGCACATGGCCGGCAAAGCGGCCGTCCGCGATGGCGCCGGCCGCCAGGTCGTCGCCGGCCAGCTCGGCCAGGATATTGGCCGTGTCCACCATCATGTCTTCCATGACTTCGCGCACGCTGGGTTTGACTTCGGCCATGAAGACGCGCAGCGTGAAGAACGCCGCCAGGCCGGTGACCAGGAAAAAACCGAACAGCAGGCGTATGCCCAGGCGCATGTCAGCTGCCTTTGGCGCGGTTGATATCCAGGCTGTAGCCCATGCCTCGGTGGGTCACGATGTAGTCGTGCTCCGGCGCCACTTCCTGCAGCTTGGCGCGCAGGGTTTTGATGTGCGTATCCACCGTGCGGTCCGTGCTGTCCGAATCCGTGCCCCAGACCGCATTGAGTAGCTCATCGCGCGAGCGAATGCGTTCGCGGTGACGCAGCAAATCGGCTAGCAGGCCGAACTCGCGGCGCGTCAGGTTGAGCGGGCGGCCGTTCAGGCTCACGCGCTGGCCCGCGGTGTCGATCTCGAAAGGATTGCCAGCCAGCGCTGGCGCGGGGGCCGGCATGCGCGCGCGCCGCAGCAGGCTGCGCACGCGCGCCAGCAGCTCGCGCGGGCTGAAGGGCTTGCTCACGTAATCGTCGGCGCCCAGCTCCAGCCCCAGCACGCGGTCGATTTCCTCACCCTGGGCGCTGAGCATCAGCACCGGCAGGTTGCCGGCGGCCCGCAGCTCGCGGCACAAATCCAGGCCGCTGCCGTCGGGCAGGCCGACGTCAAGGATCACCGCATCGGGCGGACTCCGGCTGATCTGGGTGCGTGCGTCGCCCAGCAGCAGGCTGTGGGTCACGGTGAGGCCGTCGCGTTCCAGGGTGTAAATGATGGAGCGGGCGATCGCGGGGTCGTCTTCGACCAGCAGGATACGTGCGCTGGTCATCCGCAGCAAAGCGGGATCGCCCCCGCAAAGAATGTTTTTCCGCCGGGCCGCCTCATCCGTCGATACAGGGCGACCGGAAGGTTGCGCAGGGCTCTGCTCCAGCAGGGGCCGCGGAACCGGCTTTGCCGGGCCGCAGGCGCAGCGGCCCCCTCGGGGGGCAGCGCATTACACGCAGTGAAAAGCGTGGGGGCCATTTAACTGCGCAGCACAGGGAACAACTTGCTCAGGCCGTCGGCCATGACTTCCACGGCCAGCGCGGCCAGTATCAGTCCCATCAGGCGTGTCATGACATTGATGCCGGTTTTCCCCAGCACGCGGGCAATCGGTTCGGCCAGCGAAAAGCACAACGCCGTCGCCAGGCCGATCACCACGCCGTAGCCCACCAGGGTGCCGAGCTGGAAAAACGTCTTGGCCTTTTCCGCATAGATCACCACGGTGGACATGGTGGCCGGGCCGGTGAGCAGCGGGATGGTCAGCGGCACCACGGCGATGCTGGCACCCCTGGCCGCCTTTTCCGCTCCGTCCTCCATCTCGTGGGTGTTGGGTTTGGCTTCGGCTGGCTGGGCATTGAGCATGTTCATGGAACTGATCAGCAGCAGCATGCCGCCGCCCACCTGGAAGCTTGCCAGCGAGATGCTGAAGAACTCGAGAATCTGCAGCCCCGCGAGGGCGCTGATGGCAATCACGACAAAGGCGCTGAACGATGCCGTGGCGATGGTGCGCTGCCGCTGCGACTTTGAAAAATCCTGGGTGTAGTGAATGAAAAACGGCACGATGGCCAGCGGGTTGACGATGGCCAGCAGGGTCACCAAAGGTTTGAAGTCCATCATTGCTCTTTCAAAGAGTCCATGCAATTTCCCGACGGGCCGCCCCTAGGAAAATTAGCCCCCTCGGGGGGCAGCGAAGTACGCGAAGCGACAAGCGTGGGGGCCAAATTTCCCGACGGGCCGCCCCTAGGGAAATTAGCCCCCGAGGGGCTGGAGCCTGCGGCTCCAAGCCTGCTTGAGCAGGTTTGGACAGGCGACAGAGGCGAAGCGTCTGGCGAGCCGCGGCCTGCAAGGCCTCGCGCCTTACGCAAAGCGAAATCGTGGGGGCCATGCCATCCATCAGCGGCCGCCGGCGACGTCAAGCAAGGCGCCCGTGGTGTAGCTGGCCTGGTCGCCCAGCAGCCAGACGATCGATTCAGCCACTTCCCGGGCAGTGCCGGCGCGCTGCATCGGCACCTGGGGCGCCACGTCGCGCGCGCGGTTGGGCAGCCCGCCCGAGGCGTGGATGTCGGTCTCGATGACGCCCGGGCGAACCGCGTTAACCCGGATGCCTTCAGCGGCGACTTCCTTGGCCAGCCCAAGGGTGAAGGTATCGATGGCGCCCTTGGCCGATGCATAGTCCACATACTGGCCCGGCGAGCCGAGCCGGGCGGCGGCACTGGACACATTGACGATGCTGCCACCGCTGCCGCCATAACGCGTGCTCATGCGTTTGACCGCTTCGCGGGCACAGAGAAAAGAGCCGAACACATTGATTTCAAACATGCGCTGAAGGCGTTCCAGCGTGATGCCGTCGACCCGCGTGGTCTGGTCCACGACGCCCGCGTTGTTGACCAGTGCGTTCAGGCGGCCGAGTTTGGCATCGACCGTTTCGAACATGGCCAGCACCTCGCGCTCCTTCGCCACGTCGGCCTGCACGCTGAGGGCCTGGCCCCCGGCTTCGCGGATCTGCCGGACCACCGCCTCAGCCGCCATCGAATTGCTGGCGTAGTTGACGGCAACCGCAAAACCCTGCCGGGCTGCCAGCAGGGCCGCTGCCGCGCCAATGCCGCGCGAGCCCCCGGTAATCAGAACAACTTTGGACAAGGCCTGTCTCCTGCAAAAAAGGGCAATCCCGTGTACAAACCGGGCTTGAATCAGGTCAATGTACTTTAATTGGTGCCGGATGGCGCGCACTTTCAACCGGAGACTGTTTTGAGCTCATCAGTGGACTATTACTTCTCGGCGCAGAGCCCATGGACCTACCTGGGGCATGAGCGCTTTGCGCAGATGGCCCGTGCCAGCGGCGCGGCGGTACGCGTGATGCCGGTGGACCTGGGCGGCAAGGTTTTTCCCGTTTCAGGCGGGCTGCCGCTGGGCGAGCGCGCTCCGCAGCGGCAGGCCTACCGGCTGCTGGAGCTGCGGCGCTTCTCGGACCACCTGCGCATGCCGCTGAACCTCAAGCCCCGGTACTTCCCGGTGGCCGGGGACGATGCCTCGCGCCTTATCATCGCGGTGGACCTGCACGACGGCAGCGATGCGGCCATGACAATAGGCGGCGCGATCTTCACCGCGGTGTGGGTGCGCGAGCGCAACATCGCCGATGCGCAAGTGCTGGCCGAGCTGCTCGCCGAATGCGGTTTGAATGCCGGGCGCCTGGAGCAGTCCCGCGACCCGGCCGTGCAGGCGCATTACGAGGCCAATACGCGGCGGGCCATTGACGCCGGCGTGTTCGGCGCGCCCAGCTATGTGGTTGACGGAGAGCTGTTCTGGGGTCAGGATAGGCTCGATTTTGTGGAGCGCAAGCTCAAGGCCGGCTAGGGCCACCTGGCAGCACCTGGCCCCTTGCCGTTCAACTTGCCGTTCCATTGCCTGATTTCGATTTTCAATCCCGGCATCGCCGGTTTCCAACAGAGGAGTAAGCATTTCATGGGCCAATTCATTGAACTCAAGTCTGCCGATGGTTTCGCCGTTCCGGCGTACGTGGCACAGCCCGAGGGCACACCCCGCGCCGCGGTCGTGGTGCTGCAGGAAATCTTCGGCGTCAACTCGCACATCCGGGCCGTTGCCGACCGCTTCGCGGCGCAGGGCTACCTGGCGGTGGCGCCGGCCACCTTTGCGCGCGTCAAACCCGACGTGGATCTGGGCTACACCGAGGCCGACATGACGGCCGGCTTCGAGTTGAAAACCGCCGTGGCCGCGCTGCCGGGCGCCGGGGTGCTGCCAGACATTCAGGCGGCGATTGACCATGCGGCCCAGGCCAGCGGCGGCAAGGTGGGCATCATCGGGTTTTGCTGGGGCGGGCTGCTGACCTGGCATGCCGCCTGCATGCTCAAGGGCCTGAGCGCGGCCGTCGCCTATTACGGCGGCGGCATCACGGCCGAGGACGAAATTGCGCGCCAGCCGCAGTGCCCGGTCATGGCGCACTTCGGCGACCAGGACCACTGGATCCCGATGGAAGGCATTGCCGCGTTCACCAAGGCGCACCCGGAAGTGGAAGTGCATGTGTACGCGGCCAACCATGGCTTTAATTGCGACCAGCGCGGCTCCTACAACGAGGCAGCGGCCAACCTGGCGCGCGAGCGTTCGCTGGCCTTTTTTGCCGCCAAGCTGGCCTGACGTCCATGCCGGCGGTTGCGGGTTGCCGGTCGATGGGGCCTCGGGCCCTGTTGAAGTGCATGTTCGCAGCGATTGGTTTGGTAGCGCTCAGCACGCCAATCCATGCGGCTGACTATGCCGGCCCGCTGTTTGATGCCCACCTGCACTACAACGAGGAAGCCTGGAATTGCAGGGAACGCAGCGCCGGGCCGCCCCAAGCAAGTTCAGCCCCTTTTCCTCATGAAAGGGGCAGCGCAACGCCGAAGGCACGCGAAGCGACAAGCGTGGGGGCTTCGTGTAGCGGCCCGCACGGCCCGGCCGATGTGCTGGCCCGCATGAAGCGCAACGGCGTGAAGGCCATCGTGGCCAACTCGCGGCCTAATGACGGCACCCGGGCGCTGGCCGCGCTGGAGCAGACCCGGCAGGCCGGTGTCACGGTCGTGCCCTTCATCCGCCTTTACCGCAACCGCGCCGACTACGACAACTGGTTCCGCGATGAATCGATTTACGAGATGGTGCGGTCGGAATTTGCCCGCGGTGTTTCCGGCGACCAGGCCGGGCCTTACAAGGGCATTGGCGAATTCCATTTGTATGACAGCGCCAACGCAAAGGAGACCAACGGGCCGGTGGCCAAAAAGCTCATGCAGTTTGCCGCGAAGCACCGGCTGGCGGTTCTTGCCCATGTGGACGACACGGCGATTGACCTGCTGATGGCCCATGCACCCGAAGCCCGGCTGATCTGGGCGCATACCGGCATTGGCGGCCCGCCCGTGGCGCGGGTGGATGAGCTGTTGGCCAGATACCCGCAGCTCATGGGTGAGCTGTCTTACCGCCCCGGTCTGGTCTGTGACGGCGGGAAACTGTGCGCCGAGTGGCGCGCGCTGCTGCTCAAATATCCCGGCCGCTTCATGATCGGATCGGACACCTGGATCAACCAGCGCTGGCTGTATTACGACGACTTAATGAAAGGATACAGAGTCTGGCTGGGCGACCTGCCCGCCGACGTGGCGCGCAAGATTGCCTGGGGCAATGCGGCCGAAATTTTTAGCGTCATGGAGAAATAGTGCCCGGAAAGTGCGTGATCGCAGCGGACTCTTCAACCAAGCAGGGGCCGCGGAACTGGCTTTGCCAGGCCGCAGGCGCAGCGCCCCCCCGGGGGGGGCAGCGAACCACACGCAGTGGGGGGGTGTGGGGGCCAAGACCATTCAAGCAGGGGCCGCGGGACTGGCTTCGCCAGACCGCAGGCGCAGCGGCCCCCTCGGGGGGCAGGGAGCTACACGCAGTGAGCGACCGTGGGGGCACAATGTGCAGATGATCCAGCTGTATTACTCCCCCAGTTCCGCCGCCATGGCGCCGCATATCCTGCTTGAAGAGCTGGGCGTGCCGTTTGAGAAAATCCTGGTCGACACCTCCACGGGTGCGCACCGCAGCGAGACCTATCGCCGGATCAATCCCAACGGCCTGGTGCCGGCGCTGGCCGATGGCGATCTGGTGCTCTACGAATCCGCCGCGATCTGCCTGCACCTGTGCGACACCCATCCGCAGGCCGGCCTGGCGCCGGCGCTGGGAAGCGCCGAGCGCGCACACTTTTACAAATGGCTGATGTGGCTCACCAACACCCTGCAGGCCACGCTGATCATTTATTTTTATACCGAGCGCTGGATGGATGAAGGCAACAGCGCCGGCGTTGCGGAGCTGAAGGCGCATGCCGAGGCCAAGGTTGGCCTGATGCTGGACCAGCTGGATGCCGAGCTGGCGCTGCTTGAAGCAAGCCATGCCAAGCCCTGGCTGCTCGGGGCGGATTTCTCGGCGGTGGACATCTACGCGATGATGCTGTGCCGCTGGACGCGCAACTTCGCCTCGTCGCCGGCCCGCAACCGTACCCATCTGGGGCCGTATCTGCAGCGTGTACTGGCGCGCCCTGCCGTGATCCGGGCGTTTGCCGCCGAAGGCCTGGCCCAGCCCTGGGTTTAGCCAGTTGTCTGGCCATTCAGCGTCTGCGCTGCGGGGTCGTTTTGCTGCGCCTGATCGATCTGGGCAATCAGCTTTTCGGGGTCCGTGGTTTTCTTCAGGATGCGTGTGCTAGTGGCTGGTCCTGGCCAGGTAACGCTTGCGCCAGAACACGGCCGCCACAACAGCCACAATGAGCACCATGACGGCAAGGGTCCACCAAAACCCTGACGATGAATGGATGATGGGCAGGAACTCGAAGTTCATGCCGAAAAATCCGGTGATCAGGTTCAGCGGCAGGAAGATGGCCGTCAGCGCCGTCAGGGTCCGCATGATGTCGTTGGTGCGGTGGCTTTGCGCATTGAAATGCATTTGCACGGCGGTCTCCGCGCTTTGCTCCATACGGCGGACATGGTGCACGACGCGCTCGATGTGTTCGAGCACATCGCGGGAGCGCACCTTGAGCAGCTCGCGTTCGCGCTGCGCGGCGGGCGTGGTGCCCTCGGGCCAGGTTTCAACCGAATCGATCCAGTCTTGGGTCGCCGCCCGCTGGTCTTCACAAATCTCGTCGAGCTGGTGCATCGCCAGGCGCGCCTCCATCAGCGCGCTCCAGTTGTTGAACCTGGTGTGGGGGTTGAGCAGTTCGTTTTGCCAATGGTCAAGCTGCCGTGTCAGCTCGCGCCGCAAGGCGAGGTAGCCGTCCACGATGTGGTTGACGATGCGCAGCATCAGGTCTGCCGGGCTGGCCGGCAACCTGACACCGGCATCGCGTGATTCGGATGAGGTGGCATTGAGCAATTTTTGGGCGTAGGCCTCGCGCACCGCGCAGTCAGCGGGATGCACGGTCAGCAGCACACGGTCAAACACTGCAAAGCCGACCGGGCTGGTGTCGATGCGCTGCAGGATAGGCGGGCCGCCGCGCTTGCGGCTCTGGTGCAGCGGCTGCCCGGGTTGCGCCAGATCGGTTTCCGTCTGGCCGGTGGCCAGCCGGCGAAACACCAGAACGTCGTATTGCGAGGTGTAGTCGTAATGCGAAGGCAGCTGGTTGTTCAGCAGGTCGCTGACATGCAGGTCCACCAGCTGCGTGCCGCACAGGGTCTGCAGGCAGGCCTGGATTTGCGCTTGCAGCACCTCAAACTCGCGCCGCGCACAGGCGATCCAGACAAAGCCCTGCGCGGGCAGTTGGGCGGGCAGGGCATCGGTTTCGACAATGCCCTGGTTGCCGGAGGAAATGTTGAAAACACGCATGGACGCTGAAACCCCTGCAGTTGAGTATCAAATTGGCCTGTAGCCCTTGCCGGCTGGCTGTACCAGGCTACTTTTTTGATCGTAACCCCGGGCGGGGCGGCAAGGCGGCAAGGCGGAAAGGCAGAACGGCGCTCTCAGGCCTGCCGCAACTGCCTGGCGGCGTCTATTGCGAAGTAGGTCAGCACGCCATCGGCGCCCGCGCGTTTGAAGGCCAGCAGGCTTTCCATCATCACCGCGTCGTGGTCCAGCCAGCCGTTCTGGGCGGCGGCCTTGAGCATGGCGTACTCGCCGCTGACCTGATAGGCAAAGGTGGGCACCTGAAACTCGTCCTTCACGCGCCGCACGATGTCCAGATAGGGCATGCCGGGCTTGACCATCACCATGTCGGCGCCTTCGGCAATGTCCATGGCCACCTCGCGCAGCGCCTCGTCGCTGTTGCCCGGGTCCATCTGGTAAACCTTTTTGTCGGCCTTGCCCAGGTTGCCGGCGGAGCCGACCGCGTCGCGAAAGGGGCCGTAGAAGGCACTGGCGTATTTGGCGCTGTAGGCCATGATGCGGGTATGGATGAGTTTCCTGACCTCCAGCGCCTGGCGGATCGCGCCGATCCGGCCATCCATCATGTCGCTGGGCGCCACGATGTCCACACCGGCTTCGGCCTGGGTCAGCGCCTGCCCGACCAGGACCTCGATGGTTTCATCATTCAGGATGTAGCCGGTCGGGTCGGGCAGGCCATCCTGCCCGTGGCTGGTGAAGGGGTCGAGCGCCACGTCGGTCATCACGCCCAGTTCGGGAAACCGCTTCTTCAGCTCGCGCACCACTCGCGGCACCAGCCCCTCGGGGTTCAAGGCTTCCCGCCCGTCGGGGGTCTTCAAGGAGCCGTCGATCACCGGAAACAGCGCCATGACCGGTATGCCCAGTTTGACGCACTCTTCGGCCACCGGCAGCAGCAAATCCAGGCTGAGCCGCTCCACGCCCGGCATCGAGGCGATGGGTTCGCGGCGCTGGCTGCCGTCGGTGACGAAGACCGGATAAATCAGGTCGTGCGCGCTGAGGACGTTTTCGCGGACCAGGTTGCGGGTGAAGCTGTCGCGGCGCAGGCGCCGGGGCCGGCCGATGGGGAAGGGGGCGAAGTTGGAAGCGTGCAGGGTCATTGCCAAATTGTGCCAAAGCTTCGTCCCGGCCACGAATTATTTGCCCCGCAGGCTTTGGCGGTCCGCTTTGTTTCGGCCTGAAATTGCAGGATTCTGTCCAAACGCCCATTGCCAAGGCCTGTCCGGGGTGGTTAGAATCCACGCGTGTGGTTACCAGTTTGGAAGCTGCATCCCGCTTTTCCTCCCTGAGCGGGGCCTTTGCGTGTGACAGCAAAAAGGCTTACCAGCCCGGTTGGCCTTGTGCCAGCCGGGCATTTTTTTGCCCGCTCGGGGCGAACCCCCCCCATCACGCAAAGTGAAAAGCGAAGGCGGTCTCAACTGCTGGGCGGGTTTCTAAACCAGTAGGGGCCGCGGGACTGGCTTCGCCAGACCGCAGGCGCAGCGGCCCCCTCGGGGGCAGCGCATTACGCGAAGTGAAAAGCGTGGGGGCTACAAACGTGGGGGCTACACTCCCTTGGATGCTCTGGGTCAAATCACTTCACATCGTTTTTGTTGCCAGCTGGTTTGCGGGGCTTTTTTACCTGCCGCGCATTTTTGTAAACCTGGCCATGGTGCCGCCGGCAAGCGTGGCGGAGCGCGAGCGGCTGATCCTGATGGCGCGCAAGCTGATGCGTTTCACCACCATCCTGGCGGTTCCGGCCCTGGGCTTCGGCCTGTGGCTGTACCTCGGCTACGGCATTGGACGCGGCCCGGGCAGCGGCTGGATGCACGCCAAGCTGGCTGTGGTGGTGCTGGTGATCGGCTACCACCACGCCTGCGGCCGCCTGCTGGCCAAGTTCGTGGCCAATCGCAATACACGCAGCCACCAATGGTTTCGCTGGTTCAACGAAGTCCCCGTGCTGCTGCTGCTGGCCGCAGTGATCCTGGTCGTCGTCAAGCCTTTTTAGAGACAGTTCATCCCAACCAGCACCGTGACACAACCGGACACACCAGCAGACGCGGGCAGGCCGGCTTTGCCGGATGCCACGCGTCGTCCCCTGCAAGGGGAGACGGAACTACACGTAGCGAAGCGCAGTGAGGATGTCAGGGGTGTGCCACCTCCTGTGCCACAGTCAGTACAAAGAACCACCGCCTGGCCGCTGGCACTGGTAGCCATCTGCCTGATTGTTTACGCAAGCCTTTATCCGTTTGCCGACTGGCGCGACCAGGGCATCTCGCCGCTGCGGTTTCTGACGGCGCCGCTGCCGCGCTACTGGACCGGTTTCGATGTCGGGGCCAACCTGCTGGGCTATGCGCCGCTGGGCTTGCTGCTGACGCTGTCGGTGTTGTCGACGTTCGGCAGCCGGCGTGCCGGGTGGTCGGTCTGCGCGGCGGTGCTGATGGCGGCGCTGCTGTCGCTGACCATGGAAACGCTGCAAAGCTACCTGCCATCGCGCATCGCTTCCAACGTGGATCTGGCCCTCAATACGCTGGGTGCCTTGCTGGGCGCCTGCTGCGCGTGGGTGCTGGAGAAAACCGGCCTGGTGGATCGCTGGAGCCGCTTCAGGGGGCGCTGGTTTGCCCAGGATGCAAGTGGCGCGCTGGTGCTGCTGCTGCTGTGGCCGCCCGCGCTGCTGTTTCCGGCGGCGGTGCCTCTGGGGCTGGGCCAGGTTTTCGAGCGGCTGGAGTCTGCGCTCGCCGAAGCCCTGATGGACTCCCCCTTCCTGGAGTGGATGCCGGTGCGGGATGTGGAGCTGCAGCCGCTGGTCCCGCTTGCCGAACTGGTGTGCGTGGCGCTCGGCGCGTTGATTCCCTGCCTGCTGGGCTACAGCATCATCCGTACGCTGTGGCAGCGCGTGGCCTTCGCGGCGGCGATGCTGGCGACCGGTGTGGCCGCATCCGCGCTGTCGGCGGCCCTCAGCTATGGGCCCGAGCATGCCTGGGCCTGGCTGGATGTGCCGGTGCAGGCGGGCGTGGCGCTCGCGGCCTTGCTGGCCGTGATGCTGCTGGCCGTGCCGCGCCGTGGCGCCGCGGCCGTTGCCCTGCTGGCGCTGGCGATCCAGCTGGGGCTGCTGAACCAGGCGCCTGCCGATCCTTATTTCGCCCAGACCCTGCAAACCTGGGAGCAGGGCCGCTTTATCCGTTTTCACGGCCTGGTTCAGTGGCTGGGCTGGCTGTGGCCCTATGCGGCCATGCTGTATGTGCTGGTGCGGCTTTCCAGCCCCGAACGCCCGCCGCCGGGTGAAAAGTAAAATCGGTCCATGACTCCATCCATTTCCCCAGACGTCGCCCCGGCGGCCGCCAAGGCCGACTCCTATTACGAGCGGCACATTTTCTTTTGCCTGAACCAGCGCGCCCCTGGCGAAGACTGTTGCGCCAATCACCGCGCGCAGGAAGGTTTTGACCGCTGCAAATCACAGGTGAAGGCGGCCGGACTGGCGGGGCCGGGCAAAGTGCGGGTCAACAAGGCCGGCTGCCTGGACCGCTGTGCCGGCGGCCCGGTGGCGGTGGTTTATCCCGAAGCGGTCTGGTATAGCTATGTGGATGCCGACGATATCGATGAGATCGTCGAGTCCCACCTCAAGAATGGCAAGGTGGTGGAGCGCCTGCTGACGCCCGCGCATCTGGGTCGTTGAGGTGAGGCTGGGCGGGCCGGTGCGGCGCTTCAGGTCCGGTACAGGCCGGATAGGTCGTTCCTCTTTTTGTAGCGTCTCAACTGAACAGAAAGTTTTCCCGTGAATTCCCACACCCGCAAATCAAGCATCCAGGGTCCGGCTGGCGCCCTGGAAATTGCGCTGGACGCACCCGCCGGCATTTCCCGGGGCATGGCGATCATTGCCCATCCGCACCCGCTGTTCGGCGGCACGATGGACAACAAGGTGGTGCAGACCCTGGCGCGAGCCTTCCTTCACTGCGGCTGGACGGCCGTGCGCTTCAACTTCCGGGGCGTGGGCGGCAGTGCCGGCAGCCATGACGAGGGCCGGGGCGAGCTCGACGACCTGCTGGCCGTCGTGCAACATGTGTCGCCCATGCCGGACGGCGACGGCGACGCCGGCGCGGGTGGGAGCGCGCTGGCACTGGCCGGGTTTTCCTTTGGCGCTTTTGTCACCACGCATGCCTTTGCCCGCCTCAACCCCGTTCGCGTTATTGAAAAACTCGTGCTGGTCGGCACCAGCGTCAGCCGGGCGCCGGCCGCGCCGATTGACGCGGCCGCGCACCTGAAGACGCTGGTGGTCCATGGCGAGCAGGACGACACCGTGCTGCTGCCCGCCGTGCTGGACTGGGCGCGCCCACAGGCACTTCCTGTTACGGTTGTGCCCGGAGGCGGTCATTTCTTTCATGGACAATTGCCGCTGCTGAAAAATCTGGTGATCCGCCACCTGGCTTCGCCCGCGCTCTGAGCTTTTCGGATCCTTTGCGGTTTCTCGCTCCCTTTCTCCCATTCCTCCCCCTTTTTTCCTTCCCCTTAACGAGTTTCCCGACATGTACTGTTCACTCAAGGCTCCAGGCGGCCTGCGCGGCGCCGCCGCCACCCTGCTCCTGGTTGCCTCCTTTTTCCTTCCCGCCGCGCACGCGCAAGCCCCCCAGGTGCCCGAGATTGCCGCGCGTTCGTATTTGCTGCTGGATATGACGGCCAACCAGATCCTGGCGGCCAAAGACATTGATTCCCCGATCGAGCCGGCCTCGCTGACCAAGCTCATGACCGAGTACCTGGTGTTTGATGCGCTCAAATCCAAAAAAATCGACCTCAAGCAAACCTTCGGCGTGAGCGAGCGGGCCTGGAAGATGCCGGGCTCCCGCATGTTCATCGACCCCAAAATGCAGGTGCCGGTGGAAGACCTGATCAAGGGCATGGTGGTGCAGTCGGGCAACGACGCCACGATGGCGCTCGCCGAAGGCGTGGGCGGAACGGCTGAGCACTTTGTGCGGCTCATGAACGAGCAGGCCAAGGCCCTGGGCATGAAATCCACGGCCTATAAAAACCCGGAAGGCCTGACCGAGCCGGGGCACACCACCACGGCGCGCGACCTGAGCATCCTGGCGACCCGACTGATGCGTGATTTCCCCGACTACATCGGCTATTCAGCGATCAAGAAGTACCGCTATCCCGGCACGCCTGCGGCCAATGACACCAACCGCAACACCCTGCTGTTCCGGGATCCCACCGTGGACGGCCTGAAAACCGGCCACACCGAGGCAGCGGGTTACTGCATGATCGCCACGGCCAGGCGCGACTTCCCGAATCTGGGCGCCGGCGGCGCCCCCGGTGGCCGTCGCCTGCTGGCCATCGTGCTGGGCACGTCCAGCGACAGCGCCCGCGCCAACGAGTCGCAAAAACTGCTGAACTGGGGCTACACCGCCTTTGAGGCGGTCAAGCTCTTCGACGCGGGGCAGGCAGTGGTCGCGCCTTCGGTCTGGAAAGGCAAGAGTTCTACCGTGAAGCTGGGCCGACCCGAAGCCATTGTGGTCGCCGTGGCGGCTGGCAGCGCTCCCAAGGTCAAAACCCAGGTCGCCAGGCCCGATCCTTTGGTGGCGCCTTTTGTGAAGAGCCAGCAGCTGGGAGTCCTCAAGGTCATGCTGGGTGAGAACCCCACGCCGGTGGCCGAGGTGCCGCTGGTGGCGCTGGAAGCCGTGGAAGAGGCGGGCATTCTCGGGCGCGCCTGGGACTCCATCCGCCTCTGGATCAAGTAAGCCGCCGCATCTGATGCGCCAGGTCTTCGGAAAACCTAGAGTGAAGAATTCAATGTTGGCGCATACTTTTTTGAAAGTGTGCGCTAACACTATTGCTTAAGGTCGTTCGCCTTACGGTCTGAAATCCGCCGTCGGGGGCGCTGATCTCATGGCAGGCGGACGCCATCATTGCGGCGCTGGCCGCGTTTTGCTTGAGCGTTTTCACTATCCGGTTTATACTAGAAGGCTTTTCCGCTTTTGCAGCGGGAAATATTTGTGGCCGCGCATCAACCGCGGTAATTAGTTTTCAGACGTTTAGGGACGTTTTTCAATGCCAACCATCAATCAGTTAGTCCGTCAGGGGCGCGAGGTCGAAAAGATCAAGTCCAAGAGCCCTGCGATGGAGAATTCTCCGCAGCGCCGCGGTGTGTGCACCCGTGTGTACACCACGACGCCTAAAAAGCCAAACTCCGCTCTGCGTAAGGTCGCCAAGGTGCGCCTGACCAACGGGTTTGAAATCATTTCCTACATCGGCGGCGAAGGCCACAACCTGCAGGAACACAGCGTGGTGCTGGTTCGCGGCGGTCGTGTCAAGGACTTGCCCGGTGTGCGTTACCACATCGTTCGTGGCTCGCTCGACCTGCAAGGCGTGAAAGACCGCAAGCAGTCGCGCTCCAAGTACGGTGCGAAGAAGCCAAAGGCCAAATAAGCCAAACCGGCTCGGGTTTTTCTCTTCACTGAGAGCTCGCGCCAGAAGAAGTTGTCACAGAAGTCGGTGATAGTTCCTTCGAAACAGGTGTTTCACTCGCCCTGGCAGGTGTTTGAGACGAAGTGACCCAAGTGCAAATTGGTTGCGCCGGTCGAGTAAGTGAGGGTTTGATAACTCTCGCGGTGTTGCCTTAAGAGGCGGTGCCAACTGAAGCAAAGAGGTGAAAAAATGCCACGTCGTCGCGAAGTCCCTAAACGTGAAATTCTTCCTGATCCAAAATTTGGCGACGTTGATCTCGCCAAATTCATGAACGTGATCATGCAAGGCGGCAAGAAGGCCGTCGCAGAGCGCATCATTTATGGCGCGCTCGACTTTATCGAGAAAAAGAACCCCGGCAAAGACCCGCTGGAGGCTTTCCACATGGCCATCGGCAACATCAAGCCCATGGTTGAGGTGAAATCCCGCCGTGTCGGCGGCGCCAACTACCAGGTGCCGGTTGAAGTGCGTCCCGTCCGCCGTATGGCCCTGGCCATGCGTTGGCTGAAGGAAGCCGCCAAGAAGCGCGGCGAGAAGTCCATGTCCCTGCGTCTGGCCAATGAGCTGATGGAAGCGACCGAAGGCCGTGGCGGCGCCATGAAAAAGCGTGACGAAGTTCACCGCATGGCAGAAGCCAACAAGGCGTTCAGCCACTTCCGCTTCTAAGTTCCGATTGCAGTGTTTGCTGCATTGATTTGACGGGTTGCCGGGCGGTCTCAAGGTGGTCATCACCTTGATTCCTGGCGGTTCAACCCCAATTTCTGCCAGCTGGGCGCACAACGCACAGCCGGCAGATGCTTCAAAAACAATGAGAGCTGTTTTTGGCAACGAGTCTTTGTTCGTCAACCCGAACTGAAAGTAATTTATGTCCCGCGCTACCCCCATTCAAAACTACCGCAACATCGGCATTTCCGCGCACATCGACGCCGGCAAGACCACGACTACCGAGCGGATTCTTTTTTACACCGGCGTGAACCACAAGATTGGTGAAGTGCACGACGGCGCCGCCACCATGGACTGGATGGAGCAGGAACAGGAGCGTGGCATCACGATCACTTCCGCTGCCACCACCTGCTTCTGGAAGGGCATGGACACGTCCCTGCCCGAGCACCGCATCAACATCATCGACACCCCTGGCCACGTGGACTTCACCATCGAGGTGGAGCGTTCCATGCGCGTGCTCGACGGCGCCTGCATGGTGTACTGCGCCGTGGGCGGCGTTCAGCCCCAGTCTGAAACCGTCTGGCGCCAAGCCAACAAATACAAGGTTCCCCGCCTCGCGTTCGTCAACAAGATGGACCGCACCGGCGCGAACTTCTTCAAAGTCGTCGAGCAGATGAAACTGCGCCTGAAGGCCAGCCCTGTGCCCATGGTGATTCCCATTGGTGCTGAAGAAAACTTCACCGGCGTGGTCGACCTGCTGAAAATGAAGGCCATCATCTGGGACGAAGCCTCGCAAGGCATGAAGTTCACTTACAGCGAAATTCCCGCCGAGCTCGTCGAGCTGGCCAAGGAATGGCGCGAAAAAATGGTTGAGGCTGCTGCCGAGTCGTCCGAAGAACTGATGAACAAATACCTTGAAGAAGGTGATTTGAGCGAAGCTGAAATCAAGCTGGGCATCCGCACGCGTACCATTGCCAGCGAAATCCAGCCGATGTACTGCGGCTCCGCGTTCAAGAACAAGGGCGTGCAGCGCATGCTGGACGCCGTGATTGAATTCATGCCGTCGCCGATCGACATTCCTCCCGTCAAGGGCATGGACGAAGATGAAGCGCCCGTCACCCGCAAGGCTGACGACGAAGAGAAATTCTCTGCGCTTGCATTCAAGCTGATGACTGACCCGTTTGTGGGCCAGCTCACTTTCGTGCGCGTTTACTCCGGCGTCCTGAAAAAGGGCGACAGCGTTTACAACCCGATCAAGGGCAAGAAAGAGCGTATCGGCCGTATCGTGCAGATGCACGCGAACAACCGTGAAGAAGTCAGCGAAATCCGCGCCGGCGACATCGCCGCCTGCGTGGGCCTCAAAGACGTGACCACGGGCGAAACCCTGTGCGATCCCGATGCCATCGTCATGCTCGAGCGCATGGTGTTCCCTGAGCCCGTGATTACGCAGGCCGTGGAACCCAAGACCAAGGCCGACCAGGAAAAAATGGGCATCGCCCTGCAGCGCCTGGCGCAGGAAGATCCGTCTTTCCGCGTCAAGACCGACGAAGAGTCCGGCCAGACCCTGATTGCCGGCATGGGCGAGCTGCATCTGGAAATCATCGTGGACCGCATGAAGCGCGAATTCGGCGTGGAAGCCAACGTGGGCAAGCCGCAAGTGGCTTACCGCGAAACCATCCGCAAGACCGTGGAAGACGCGGAAGGCAAGTTCGTGCGCCAGTCCGGCGGCAAGGGCCAGTACGGCCACGTTGTGCTCAAGATCGAACCCAACGAAGCCGGCAAGGGCATCGAATTCATCGACGCCATCAAGGGTGGTGTGGTTCCTCGCGAATACATCCCCGCGGTGGAAAAGGGCATCAACGAAGCCGTCACGTCCGGCGTGCTGGCCGGTTATCCGGTGGTTGACGTCAAGGTCACGCTGCACTTCGGTTCGTACCACGATGTGGACTCGAACGAACTGGCCTTCAAGATGGCCGCCATCTTTGGTTTCAAGGAAGGCTGCCGCAAGGCGGGCCCGGTGATTCTGGAGCCGATGATGGCCGTGGAAGTGGAAACACCTGAAGACTACGCCGGCAACGTGATGGGCGATCTGTCTTCACGCCGCGGCATGGTGCAGGGCATGGAAGACATGGTCGGTGGCGGCAAGGCCATCAAGGCCGAAGTGCCCCTGTCCGAAATGTTCGGTTATTCGACGACGCTGCGTTCGATGTCGCAGGGCCGTGCAACGTACTCCATGGAGTTCAAGCACTACTCTGAAGCACCGCGCAACGTGTCGGAAGCCATCATGGCTGCGCGCGCCAAGTAAGCAAAAACCGGTGCCGGCCTCCTAGGGGGCCGGCATCACATTTTCTTGTCTGCGATTGTGTGCCACTTTGTACCCGTGCGAAGTGAATCAGCAACACAGTGCAGACGTTAAACCGTACACGGGCATGTTCTTTATCTGGAGAGAAAAATGGCAAAAGGCAAATTTGAGCGGACCAAGCCGCACGTCAACGTCGGCACGATTGGCCACGTGGACCATGGCAAGACGACCCTGACGGCGGCGATCACGACCGTGCTGGCATCCAAGTTCGGCGGCGAAGCCAAAGGTTACGACCAGATTGACGCGGCCCCCGAAGAAAAGGCCCGCGGCATCACCATCAACACCGCCCACGTCGAGTACGAGACGGCSAACCGCCACTACGCCCACGTCGACTGCCCCGGCCACGCCGACTACGTCAAAAACATGATCACCGGCGCGGCCCAGATGGACGGCGCCATTTTGGTGTGCTCCGCCGCTGACGGCCCCATGCCCCAGACCCGCGAGCACATCCTGCTGGCCCGCCAGGTCGGCGTGCCYTACATCATCGTGTTCCTGAACAAGTGCGACATGGTCGACGACGCCGARCTGCTCGAACTCGTCGAAATGGAAGTGCGCGAGCTGCTCGACAAGTACGAYTTCCCCGGCGACAAGACCCCCATCATCCACGGCTCCGCCAAGCTCGCCATGGAAGGCGACAAGGGTCCCCTGGGTGAAGAAGCCATCATGAAGCTGGCCGAAGCCCTGGACACCTACATCCCCCTGCCCGAGCGCGCAGTGGACGGCGCCTTCCTGATGCCCGTGGAAGACGTGTTCTCCATCTCCGGCCGCGGCACCGTCGTGACCGGCCGTGTCGAGCGYGGYGTGATCAAGGTCGGCGAAGAGATCGAGATCGTCGGTATTGCCGACACGCAAAAGACCACCTGCACCGGCGTCGAGATGTTCCGCAAGCTGCTCGACCAGGGYCAGGCCGGCGACAACGTCGGTATTTTGCTGCGCGGCACCAAGCGCGAAGACGTGCAGCGCGGCCAGGTGCTGTGCAAGCCCGGCTCGATCAAGCCRCACACSCACTTCACCGGCGAGATCTACGTGCTGAGCAAGGACGAAGGCGGCCGTCACACGCCCTTCTTCAACAACTACCGCCCCCAGTTCTACTTCCGCACGACGGACGTGACGGGTGCGATCGAGTTGCCAGAAGGCAAGGAAATGGTCATGCCAGGCGACAACGTGTCGATCACCGTCAAGCTGATCAACCCGATCGCCATGGAAGAAGGCCTGCGCTTTGCCATCCGCGAAGGCGGCAAGACCGTTGGCGCCGGCGTTGTGGCCAAGATCATTGCGTAATCCTGCAAACCTTAAGGAATTACCATGGCCACCAAGCAAAAAATCCGCATCCGCCTGAAGGCGTTTGACTACAAGCTGATCGACCAGTCGGCAGCTGAAATCGTTGATACTGCCAAGCGCACCGGCGCGATTGTCAAGGGCCCCGTGCCCCTGCCAACCCGCATGAAGCGTTTTGACATCCTGCGTTCGCCCCACGTCAACAAGACGAGCCGCGACCAGCTGGAAATCCGTACGCACCAGCGCCTGATGGACATCGTTGACCCCACGGATAAAACCGTGGACGCGTTGATGAAGCTCGATCTGCCAGCCGGCGTGGACGTCGAAATCAAGCTGCAGTAAGCAAAAAATCGGGGTTTCGGCCACAAGCCAGATCCCAAATCGACAGGTTTTTGCCCGGGTTTGCCATTTTTGGCGACCTGGGCTATACTCTTGGGCTGTCCTTTGTATGTTGGCTTCTTGCTTGCATGGATCGGACGGTTTTATTAACAGTCTTTCACGTTAAAACGTCTGCGGCCAATTGAAGTCGCAGCGGTGAAAGTTACGAAAGAACACATCATGAGTCTGAGCAACTCCCTCGGGTTGCTGGGCCGCAAAGTTGGCATGATGCGTCTGTTTACGGATGATGGGGACACAGTTCCTGTTACCGTGGTGGATGTATCGAACAACCGCGTGACCCAGGTTAAAACCGAAGCAAATGACGGCTACGATGCCCTCCAAGTGGCATTTGGCGCGCGCAAAGCATCGCGCGTGACCAAGCCGGCCGCCGGCCACCTTGCGAAAGCAGGCGTTGAAGCTGGTGAAATCCTGAAAGAATTCCGCGTGACGGCTGACGTCGCAGGCAAATACGCCGCCGGTACCGTTGTGCCTGCAGCCGACGTGTTTGCTGTGGGCCAGCTGGTGGACGTGCAGGGCACCTCCATTGGTAAAGGCTACGCCGGCACCATCAAGCGCCACAACATGAGCTCGCAACGCGCGTCGCACGGTAACAGCCGTTCGCACAACGTTCCCGGCTCCATCGGTATGGCGCAGGATCCCGGTCGCGTGTTTCCTGGTAAACGCATGACGGGCCACCTGGGCGACGTCACCGTGACCACGCAAAACCTGAACATCGTGCGCATTGACGAAGCCCGTCAACTGCTGATGATTCGCGGCGCTGTGCCTGGTTCCAAGGGCGGTTTTGTCACGGTTCGTGCCGCGATCAAAGCCAAGCCCACCACCGCTGCTAAAGGAGCGAACTGATGCAGGTCGAACTCCTGAATGACCAAGGTCTGGCTTCGTCCAAAGTGGACGTGCCTGATACCGTGTTTGGTCGCGAATACAACGAAAGCCTGATTCACCAGGTGGTCGTGGCCTTCCAGGCCAACGCCCGCCAGGGTACCCGGGCCCAGAAGGACCGTGAGCAGGTCCGTCACTCGACCAAGAAGCCTTTTAAGCAAAAGGGAACCGGTCGTGCACGTGCTGGTATGACGTCTTCGCCACTGTGGCGCGGCGGCGGTCGTATCTTCCCGAACATGCCTGATGAAAACTTCACGCAGAAAATCAACAAGAAGATGTATCGCGCCGGCATGGCATCGATCTTCTCGCAACTGGCGCGCGAAGGCCGCCTGGCTGTGGTTGATTCCCTGGCTGTGGATTCACCCAAGACGAAAGTCCTGGCTGACAAGTTCAAGGCTATGAACCTCAACTCGGTGCTGGTCATCGCTGATGTGGTTGATGAAAACCTGTACCTGGCTTCCCGCAACCTGGTGAACATCCTCGTGGTTGAGCCCCGTTACGCCGATCCGGTGTCGCTGGTTCACTACAAGAAGGTTCTGGTCACCAAGGCTGCCATGGACCAACTCAAGGAGATGTTCGCATGAGCGCCGTGAACTCCAAAACCAAATTCGACGAAGGCCGCCTGATGCAGGTTCTGGTCGCTCCCATCGTGTCTGAAAAGGCCACGATGATCGCAGACAAGACCAATGCCGTGACCTTCAAGGTGCTGCAGGACGCTACCAAGTTTGAAATCAAGGCTGCTGTGCAGCTGATGTTCAAAGTGGACGTCCAGTCAGTTGCCGTCCTCAACATCAAAGGCAAGACCAAGCGCTTTGGCAAATCCGTGGGCCGCCGCGACAACATTCGCAAGGCCTACGTGACGCTCAAGCCAGGTCAAGAGCTCAACCTCGGTGGGGAGTCTGCGTAATGGCTGTCATTAAAATGAAACCCACCTCGCCGGGTATGCGCGGCATGGTGAAGATCTCCCGGGATCACCTGCACAAGGGTGAGCCTTACGCGCCGCTGCTGGAGCCACAATTCCAGAAGTCCGGCCGTAACAACAACGGGCACATCACGGTTCGCCACAAGGGCGGTGGTCACAAGCATCACTACCGTGTAGTGGACTTCAAACGCAACAAGGACGCCATTCCGGCCAAGGTCGAGCGTATCGAGTACGACCCCAACCGCACGGCCCACATTGCATTGCTCTGCTACGCCGACGGCGAGCGCACCTACATCATTGCCCCTCGCGGCCTTGAAGTCGGCGCCACGCTGATCAGTGGTTCGGAAGCGCCGATTCGCGTGGGTAACACCCTGCCGATCCGCAACATTCCTGTCGGTTCGACGATTCACTGCATCGAGATGCAAATCGGCAAGGGCGCGCAAATCGCCCGTTCCGCCGGCACCTCTGCAACCTTGTTGGCCCGCGAAGGTACCTACGCCCAGGTGCGTATGCGCTCCGGTGAAGTTCGCAAGATCCACATCGAATGCCGCGCCACCATCGGTGAAGTCGCCAACGAAGAACACAGCCTGCGCCGTCTCGGCAAGGCCGGTGTGAAGCGCTGGATGGGTATTCGCCCGACCGTTCGCGGTGTGGTGATGAACCCGGTTGACCACCCGCACGGCGGTGGTGAAGGCAAGACCGGCGAAGGCCGTCATCCTGTCGACCCATGGGGTAACCTGACCAAGGGCTACCGCACCCGCAACAACAAGCGCACGCAAGTGATGATTGTTTCGCGTCGCAAGAAGTAAGGCTAACCCATGACACGTTCACTCAAAAAAGGTCCGTTTGTCGACCATCATTTGGTAGCCAAAGCCGACAAGGCCGTTACCAACAAGGACAAAAAGCCGATCAAGACCTGGTCGCGTCGCTCCATGATCCTGCCCGAGTTCATCGGCCTGACCATTGCCGTTCACAACGGCAAGCAGCACGTGCCTGTCTACATCACCGATCAGATGGTGGGCCACAAGCTGGGCGAGTTTGCATTGACTCGCACCTTCAAAGGTCATCCAGCTGATAAAAAAGTTGTGAAGAAATAAGGAAAGACCATGGAAACACGTGCAACCCTCCGGGGCGTTCGTCTGTCGGTCGACAAAGGCCGCCTGGTCGCTGACCTGATTCGCGGCAAGAAAGTGGATCAAGCACTCAACATCCTGAATTTCACGCAGAAAAAAGCTGCTGGAATCATCAAGAAGGTGGTTGAGTCCGCCATCGCCAACGCTGAACACAACGATGGTGCCGATATCGACGAGTTGAAGGTGAAAACCATTTACGTCGAACAAGGCGCCACGCTCAAGCGTTTTTCTGCGCGCGCAAAAGGCCGCGGCAACAGCATCAGCAAACCCACGTGCCATGTGTACGTGGTGGTTGGCAACTAAAGGCAGCAGGATATGGGACAAAAAATCAACCCAACCGGGTTTCGCCTCGCAGTTAGCCGCAACTGGGCCAGCCGCTGGTACGCAAGCAACCGTGATTTTGCCGGCATGCTGGCAGAAGACATCAAGGTGCGCGAGTACCTCAAGGCCAAGCTGAAGAACGCTGCGGTTTCGCGCGTTCTGATCGAGCGCCCCGCCAAGAATGCCCGCATCACGATTTTCTCGGCACGTCCGGGCGTCGTGATCGGCAAAAAGGGCGAGGACATCGAGAACCTCAAGAAAGAACTGAGCCGCCAGCTGGGCGTGCCGGTCGCCGTGAACATCGAAGAAGTTCGCAAGCCTGAAATTGATGCCAAGCTCATCGCTGACAGCATCACGCAACAGCTTGAAAAACGCATCATGTTCCGCCGTGCGATGAAGCGCGCCATGCAAAACGCCATGCGTCTGGGTGCCCTGGGCATCAAGATCATGTCGTCGGGCCGCCTCAATGGCATTGAAATCGCCCGTTGCGAGTGGTACCGCGAAGGTCGCGTGCCGCTTCACACCCTGCGCGCCGACATCGACTACGGCACCTCTGAAGCCAAGACCACCTATGGTGTGATCGGCGTCAAGGTCTGGGTCTACAAAGGCGACACGCTGGGCCGTGGCGAATCACCTGGCGCCAAACTGGATGCCGCTCCTTCTGACGAAGAGCGCAAGCCTCGCGGCCCGCGTCGTGACGCCCGTCCTGGTTCTGACCGTCCTGCTCCACGTGGTGCCCGTGCACCGCGCGCACCGGCCGGCGGCACCAATACGGCGCCCGCCGATGGCAGCGACAAACCGGCCGAAGCTACCCCTGGTAGCGACGCCCCGAAAACTACCGTTAAGCGCGTACGCAAAGCCGCGCCAGCTGCAGCAGCTGACGGTACCAAGACCGAGTAATCGGTCGGAATAACGGAGAAAAACCATGCTGCAACCCGCTCGCAGAAAATACCGCAAAGAGCAAAAAGGCCGCAACACCGGCGTCGCAACCCGGGGTAACTCGGTCGCGTTCGGTGACTTCGGCCTGAAGTGCACCGACCGTGGTCGGCTCACTGCTCGTCAAATTGAAGCCGCACGCCGTGCGATTTCCCGTCACGTCAAACGTGGCGGCCGTATCTGGATCCGTGTCTTTCCGGACAAGCCGATTTCCCAAAAGCCTGCTGAAGTGCGTATGGGTAACGGTAAAGGTAACCCGGAGTACTACGTGGCTGAAATCCAGCCCGGCAAGATCGTTTTTGAAATCGTCGGTGTGCCTGAAGAGCTGGCCCGCGAAGCGTTCCGCCTGGCATCCGCCAAGCTGCCGCTGCGCACCACCTTCGTCAGCCGCATGATCGGCCAGTAAGGGGAAATGACAATGACCAAATCTACTGAACTGCGCCAAAAAGACGTTGCCGGCCTGAAAACCGAAGTCAAAGAGCTGCAAAAAGCCCACTTTGGCCTGCGTATGCAAAAAGCCACGCAGCAACTCACCAACACTTCCACGCTGCGTTCCACGCGTCGCAGCATCGCTCGCGCCAAGACCATCCTGGCCGAGACCATCGTCAAGCAAGGAGCCAAAAAATGACGGAAGCTAAAAAATCCCTCAAGCGCACCTTGATCGGCAAGGTGGTCAGCGACAAGCGCGCCAAAACCGTGACCGTGCTGGTTGAGCGCCGCGTCAAGCATGAGCTGTACGGCAAGATCGTGTCCCTGTCCAGCAAGTACCACGCGCATGATGAAAAGGGCGAGTACCACACGGGCGACGTGATCGAGATCACCGAAAGCCGTCCTATTTCCAAGACCAAAAACTGGGTTGTGACCCGTTTGGTGGAGAAGGCCGCTGCCGTCTAAGTCTGGACCCCTTCAGGCTTTGACTGCAAGTCATCAGAAACGGCTCACAATGTGAGCCGTTTTTGTTTCCGTCCTAGAATCACATCCGTTTTATACCCAACCAGGAGCACTCCATGATCAAAGTAGGCGACACCCTTCCGGCAGCGACGCTGATGGAATTTTCCGAAGTTGAAGGCAATGGTTGCAGCATTGGCCCCAACCCGGTCGATGTAGCCAAGGCCACCGCCGGCAAAACCATTGCCCTGTTCGCACTGCCAGGTGCTTTCACCCCCACCTGCTCGGCCAAGCATGTGCCGGGTTATGTCGAGAAGGCGGCCGAGTTCAAGGCTGCCGGCGTCGATGAAATCTGGTGTGTGAGCGTGAACGACGCGTTTGTCATGGGCGCCTGGGCGCGCGACCAGAAGACGGACGGCAAGGTTCGCATGCTGGGCGACGGCAGTGCAGACTTTGCCAAGGCGACCGGTCTGACGCTGGACCTCACGGCGCGCGGCATGGGCCTGCGCAGCAACCGCTACTCCATGCTGGTCAAAGATGGCAAGGTGGTGAGCCTCAACGTCGAAGGCCCCGGCAAGTTTGAAGTCAGCGATGCGGCCACGCTGCTGGCGCAAGCCAAGGCCTGACGCTCGCCGATTCCGGAGAAAAGCCACCGTTCGCGAGAACGGTGGCTTTTTAATGTCTCCCGGGAAGCGACCGCGGCAGGTGGGCGCGGGCCACCGGGCATCGCCGATATTGCTATTTATTCAATAGCTGCAAAATCATGATTCATGGGCCTTGAAGCCGAGCCGGCTCAGAGGTCGACCTTCAGGTAGTGCGCACCCGCAATCGGGTTGTGGTAGTACGGCGGAATCTCCGCAAAGCCCAACTCCGTATACAGGGCGCGGGCCGACTCCATGTCATCCAGCGTATCCAGCAGCACGCTGTGGTAGCCCGCCGCGCGCGCCGCATCGAGTACCGCCTCGGCCAGCTGGCGGCCCAGGCCGAAGCGCCGGAACGCCTTGCGCACATACAGGCGCTTCATCTCGGCGGCATTGGGGTAGTCCACGGCGTCAAGGGCGCGCAATGCGCAGCAGCCGGCGACCTCGCCGTCCACCAGGGCCAGCAGCAGCACCCCTTGCGGCGCGTCGTAGGCGCCCGGCAAATCGGCCAGCTCAGCCTCGAATCCCTGGAAGCACAAATCGATGCCCAACTGCTCCGCGTACTCGGTGAAGATCAGCCGGGTCGTGGCCAGCTGGTCGGGCGTGACCGGCGTGATGAACTGGATGGAAGGTGGTTGCACGGCGTCGGCGGCGGAAAATCGATAACCAGTGTAGCGCCGTTTGCCGCGAACCAGGCTGATCCCGGTTTGCGGTCCCTGCCTCAGAACGCAGGTGCCGACAGGCTGGACACCCAATACGCCACAGCCGCGCACGCGGCCAGAATCAGCAGCGCTGACACGCGTGAGACCGTGTCATCACGCGAGGGTGGTGCGGGCATCACCAGCTCCTTGTCGCCGTGCAGCATGGCGCTCACCAGCTTGTTTTTGCGGCGCAGGTAAAAAATGATGGCCAAAAGGTGCAGCAGCACCAGCGCCAGCAGCACCCATTTGCCAATGTTCTTGTGGTAACTGGTCGCCAGGCTGACGGTGGCGTTTGACACAAAGCGCGTCAGCGGCCCGGCAAAGGCGATCTCATCGTCGCTGAGCAGGCCACTGCCCACCTGCATCAGCAGAAACCCGAGCATGGCAAAAACCGATCCGGCACCAATGGGGCTGTGGCCCACGCTGTGCTCGGGCTGGCCTTGCCCCTTGAGGTAGTTGATGACACTTTGGGGCGTATAGATAAAAGCGCCAAAGCGCGACCAGCGCCCGCCCACCAGGCCCCAGATGATGCGAAACAGCAGCAGCGCCAGCACGGCATAGCCGAGGCGAAAGTGCCAGAGCATGGCGTTGCCGCCGATGGTGCCGGTGATCGCCTGGCCAATCACGCAGACGACCAGCGCCCAGTGGAAAAGCCGCGTTGGCAAATCCCAGACCCGCACCCTGTTCAGGCTTTTGTTGTTGTTGGACATGCGCATTCCTCGTTTGTAATGGGTTGCTTTATATCAGGGCTGAGAGGTGCGGGTTGCCTGCCGGACGATGGCCGACCGGTTGGTGTTTTCCCGCGGTGCATTAGTTCCTGGGGAACTCATGGGCCGCCGCACGCTCTAGCAGCTTGGCAACAAGCCAAATAGCGTTGCCGGTCGGTGCATGTTCAAAAACTCCCACGAGGCACAACATGAAAGCTTTAACCTGTATCGCTGCCGCGGCCACGCTGATCGCCCTGGCCGCTCCGGCCGCCGCGCAGTTTGCCAAACCGGAAGATGCCATCAAATACCGCCAGAGCGCGATGTTTGTCATGAACCAGCATGTCACCCGCATCGGAGCCATGGCGTCGGGCAAAGCACCATTCGATGCCGCCGTGGCGGCCGACAATGCCGAGATCGTTGCCGACATGTCCAAACTGCCCTGGGCTGGCTTCATGCCGGGCACTGACAAAGGCGGCAACACCAAGGCCAAGCCTGAAATCTGGACCGAGCAGGCCAAATTCAGGGAAACCAACGAGAAGCTGATGGCTGAAACGGCCAAGCTGGCCGCTGCCGCCAAAACGGGCAACCTCGACGCCTTGAAAACCGCTTTCGCGGCCACCGCTGACACCTGCAACTCATGTCACGACGCTTTTCGCAACAAGTAATCCGGTTTACGCCCGGTGATTGCGGGATGTGTCTGAAATAACAGGTCCTAACCCGCGAGCATGGTTTTCCCAGGGCGCCGAAGTTCCTGTGGAACTTATCAGGCTTGGCTAAACTCCAGCAGGTTGGCGGTTTGTCGACAAGCCGCCAGTCACCCCTGTCAGTCAAGAACCACGAGGAAAATGAAAACAATGAAAATTTTCGCCTGCGCCGCTGTTGCCGCCACCCTGTTCGCCCTGGCCGCACCGGCCTCTGCCCAGTTTGCCAAGCCTGAAGATGCCATCAAATATCGCAAGAACGCCCTGTTCGTGATGCAGCAAAACTTTAGCCGCGTCGCCAGCATGGCCAGTGGCCGCACGCCTTTTGATGCCAAGGTAGCGGCAGAGAGCGCCGAAACGGCAGCTTACCTGTCAAAGCTGCCTTGGGCCGCTTTTATGGCCGACACGGACAAGGGCGAAACCAAGGCCAAGCCGGAAATCTGGAAAGAGCCGGCCAAGTTCAAGGACGCATCAGAAAAAACGCAGGCCGAGATGGTCAAGCTGGCGGCCGCCAGCAAAACCGGCAACATCGATCAAATCAAGACCGCCGTGGCTGCCGTGGGTGGCTCTTGCAAGGCCTGCCACGACGCTTTCCGCAAGGAGTGAACTGTGCGTGAAGGCTGGCCCTTGCCGGGTCAGCTTTTTCTGTGAAAGCCCGCGCTTCACCGGAACAACAAGAAAAGGCCAATTTCCCGCGAAATTGGCCTTTTTCTTTGCTTTGTTAGCGCCGGAACTTCGGCCTGGACGGGGTCAGGTTTCAGCCAGCAACTTTTCAATCAACTGGTGCAGCGCCGCAAAATCCGGCTCGCCCACATATTGCTTGACGATCTCGCCGCGCTTGTTCACCAGGTAAGTGGTGGGCGTGAGCTGCACATCGCCCCAGGCCTTGGCCACGGCGCCTGTGTTGTCTATCGCCACCTGGAAGGGGAGTTGGCGCGTCTGTGTGTAATTGACAACATAACTGGGCGGGTCATAACTCATGGCCACGGCCAGCGTGTCGTAGCCCTGGCTTTTGTATTTGTTATAGGTCGAAATGACCTTGGGCATCTCGGCCACGCAAGTCACGCAACTGGTGGCCCAGAAATTGACCAGGGTGACCCTGCCCTTGAGGTCGGCCGTGGTTTTCTTGCTGCCGTCCAGCAATACGAAGGTGGACTCCGGCGCGGTTTGGGTGCCGCTGCAGCCGGCAAGTGCCGCGGCAACAGCTGCGCCAGCCAGTGCCATGCGGCATACTGCCAGGACGGAAATACGTTTCATCAGGAAGGTTCTCACCATGTTGCGTCGTAATTTTAACCAGGCCGGCGTCAGCGCGCTGGGCACGCTGATACTGGCCACCTACCAGCAGGCCCATGCGCTTTCGCTGGGCGATCTGACCAATGCCGAGGCCAGCAGCGGCCTGAAAACCGCCCTCGAGAGGGGCGCCTTGGCGGCCGTAGCCCTGCTGGGCAAGACGGATGGATTCCTCGGCAACCCAAAAGTTCGCATTCCTTTGCCTGGTTACCTTGAAGACGCGTCGAAACTGCTCAAAACCTTCGGTCAGGGCAAGCGCATTGACGAGTTGGTGGTGTCCATCAACCGCGCAGCCGAGGCCGCCGTGCCCATGGGCAAGGACTTGCTGGTTGGCGCTGTCAAGGCCATGAGCGTGACCGACGCCAAAAACATCCTGCAGGGCGGCGAAACCTCGGTCACCAATTTCTTTGCCGAAAAAACGCGTGCCCCGCTGGGCGTGAAATTCCTGCCCGTGGTGACCAAAGCCACCGAAAAGGTCGGTCTGGCCAACAAGTACAACGAGGTCGCCGGCAAGGCCGCCGGCTTCGGCCTGGTCAAAAAAGAGGACGCCAACATCCAGCAGTACGTCACTGGCAAGACGCTGGATGGCCTGTACCTCATCATCGGTGAAGAGGAAAAGAAAATCCGCCAGGATCCCGTGGGGACCGGCAGCGAGATTCTGAAGAAGGTGTTTGGCGCGATGAAGTAAGGCCACACCCGGCCCCGGCGGTTGGCCAACAGGTCTTGCGCAGCGTGAAGGGGAACGACAGCCGCCATCAAAAGGAGAGGGCAGCTTGGGAGCCTCCTAATGAAAGACAGACAGGCGCCGCCCGCCAAGAGTCCCCATCGCAGGGCAAAGCGGAGAAGCGCTATTGCTGCTCCTGCTACTTTGCTATTTCTTCCGCGGGTCGTCTGCCGGATTCAAATAGGTAACCCCCCACGGCCCCACGCCGTGGACCTGCACAATGGTTTCGTCTTTGGTCCAGGCAAAGTGAGGCGTCTTGGGCTGCATGATGGCGACACCACCGGCTGACAGCGCCATCGTTTTCGTGTTGTCCAGTTTGTCCCCCATTCCCATATTGAAGGTTCCGGAGATCACCGTGACATGCTCAATCCCGGGATGCCAGTGGGCAGGTATCTGGTAGTTCCCCGGGAATTTGATGCGGAAGGTCACCGGGACTGCTTCACCGAGCGGGCCTTCGAGCACGGATATCTTCGCGCCCGGAGGCAACGAAGGGATATCCGCCCATTTCATTTCATCCGGCATCATCATCATGTGCTGGCTACCCGATTGCGCCCAGACCGGAGGCGCTGCCAGGCCGGCAAGGACCAGTGTTGCAGACAATGCGGCAAGCGTGCTTTTCATGAGGATCTCCTGCGAATTTTCGGGAGCCCGTGGAGCATGGCAGGGGGGCGTCGGCTCCATCACGCCTCTCTGGCCTGATACGAACAGCAAGCGGGGGGTCATGGCGGCAGCCAGGGCGCCATGACCGAAGTCGTCTGCAAGTACATCACTTATAGCCGCGTCTGGCAAGGGCCGCATCCCCCAAAAGGATGAACCGCTTGGGCAAACACCTCCGCTGGTTTGCACCCTGAGCGGCACAGGACTACGATGTGTTTCAGGTGACGCGGATGAACAAGAACCAAACACTACGTCTGCATGTGCCGGAGCCCTCGGGGCGCCCCGGCCACGAGACCGACTTTTCCTATCTGCATTTGTCACCGGCCGGCGCGGTGCGGCGCCCGCCCGTGGATGCCTCCCCCGCCGACACCAGCGACCTGGCCTACAGCCTGGTGCGGGTGCTGGATGACGACGACCGCGCGGTCGGGCCCTGGGTTCCGCCGGTGGAGCCGCAGCGCTTGCGCACCGGGTTGCGGGCCATGATGAAGACGCGCATCTACGACGCCCGCATGCTGATCGCGCAGCGGCAGAAAAAAATCTCGTTCTACATGCAGTGCCTGGGCGAGGAGGCGATTGCCACCGCGCAAGCGCTGGCGCTGCAGCCCGGCGACATGTGTTTTCCCACCTACCGCCAGCAGGGCCTGCTGCTGGCGCGCGACGACATCGACATGGTCGAGATGATCTGCCAGCTGATGTCCAACGAACGCGATCCGCTCAAGGGGCGGCAGTTGCCGGTCATGTACTCGTACAAGCGGGCTGGCTTCTTCACCATCTCGGGCAACCTGGCCACGCAGTTCATCCAGGCCGTAGGCTGGGGCATGGCGTCGGCGATCAAGGGCGACTCAAAAATAGCCTCGGCCTGGATCGGCGACGGCGCCACCGCGGAGGCCGACTTTCATACCGCGCTGACCTTTGCCCATGTGTACCGCGCACCGGTGATCCTGAACGTGGTCAACAACCAGTGGGCGATCTCCACCTTTCAGGCGATTGCCGGCGGCGAGGCGACGACCTTCGCGGCGCGTGGCGTCGGCTGCGGCATTGCCTCGCTGCGCGTGGATGGCAATGACTTCCTCGCTGTCTACGCGGCCTCGCTGTGGGCTGCAGAGCGTGCGCGCAGCAACCTGGGGCCGACGCTGATCGAGTGGGTCACCTACCGCGGCGGGGCGCACTCGACCTCGGACGACCCTTCCCGCTACCGCCCCGTCGACGATTGGGCGCACTTCCCGCTGGGCGACCCGATCGCGCGGCTCAAGGCACACCTGATGCGCACCGGTGCATGGACCGAGCAGGAGCACGAAGCCACGCAGAAGGAGTTGGAGGCCCAGGTGAGCACGGCGCTGAAGGAAGCCGAGCGCTACGGCTCGCTGGCGGACGGCCACCTGGCCGGCGCGGCGGCTATGTTCGAGGATGTCTACAAGGACATGCCGGAACACCTGCGCCGGCAGCGCGAACAACTGCTCAAGGGTGAGATGGACAACCCCAGGCGGGAGGCCTGACCATGCAGATGACCATGATCCAGGCGCTGCGCTCGGCAATGGACGTGATGCTGGAGCGTGACAGCAATGTCGTGGTGTTCGGACAGGATGTGGGTTATTTTGGCGGCGTGTTCCGCTGCACCGACGGCCTGCAGGCCAAGTATGGGCGCTCGCGCGTGTTCGACGCGCCTATCTCCGAAGGCGGTATCGTCGGCGCGGCTGTCGGCATGGCGGCCTATGGCTTGCGCCCGGTGGTCGAAATCCAGTTCGCCGACTACTTCTACCCGGCCTCCGACCAGATCGTGTCCGAGGCGGCGCGGCTGCGCCACCGCTCGGCCGCCGACTTCACGGCGCCCATGACCATCCGCATGCCCTGTGGCGGGGGCATCTACGGCGGGCAGACGCACAGCCAAAGCCCGGAGGCCTTGTTCACGCATGTCTGCGGACTGCGCACGGTGATGCCGTCCAACCCCTACGACGCCAAGGGCCTGTTGATTGCCTGCATCGAGAACGACGACCCGGTGATTTTTCTGGAGCCCAAGCGCCTGTACAACGGCCCGTTTGACGGCCACCACGACCGGCCGGCCGTGCCCTGGACCGGGCACCCGCTGGGTGAGGTGCCCGAGGGTTACTACACCGTGCCGCTGGAGTCGGCCACGGTGTTCCGCCCGGGCGCCGACCTGACGGTGCTCACCTACGGCACCATGGTCTTCGTGTCGCAAGCGGCGGCGCAGGAGAGCGGCATTGACGCCGAGATCATTGACCTGCGCAGCCTCTGGCCCATGGACCTGCAGACCGTGGTGGCGTCGGTGAAGAAAACCGGCCGCTGCGTGGTGGTGCACGAAGCCACGCGCACCAGCGGCTTCGGCGCCGAGCTGGTGGCGCTGGTGCAGGAGCACTGTTTCTACCACCTCGAAGCGCCGATTGAACGCGTGACCGGCTGGGACACGCCCTATCCGCATGCGCAGGAATGGGCCTATTTTCCCGGCCCGGCGCGCGTGGGCGCGGCGTTCAAACGGGCAATGGAGGCATAGCATGGGAGTCCACGTCATCAAGGTGCCCGACCTCGGCGAAGGCATTGCCGAGGTCGAACTGGTGGCCTGGCATGTGAAGGCTGGCGACCACGTGACCGAGGATCAGGCGCTGGCCGACGTGATGACCGACAAGGCGACGGTCGAGATCCCGTCGCCTGTGGTCGGCAAGGTGCTGGCCCTGGGCGGTGAGGTCGGCCAGGTGCTGGCGGTGGGGGCGGAGCTGATCCGCATTGAAGTGGCGGGGGAAGAGGCTGTCTCTCCCTCCCCTTCCGGGGGAGGGCCGGGGTGGGGGCCGCCGCCGCAAGCAGCGCAAGCGGCGCAGGCGGGCCAGCCCTCATCCCAACCTTCCCCCAGAGAGGGAAGGAGCGAACGGCCCATTGCCTCCCCCGCCGTACGCCGGCGCGCCTGGGAGCTGGGCATAGACCTGCAGCAGGTGGCCGCCAGCGGTGCGGGTGGCCGCATCATGCAGGCCGACCTCGAAGCCCACGTCGCCGCGCATGGAGCGGCGCATGAACTGGCAACACCGACCGTTGCGGGCCCAGTACAGCGCCACGATGAAGAACGGGTGCCGGTAGTGGGCCTGCGCCGCCGCATCGCGCAGAAGATGCAGGAGTCCAAACGCCGCATCCCGCACTTCACCTATGTTGAAGAAGTCGATGTCACCGAACTGGAGGCGCTGCGGGCACGGCTGAACGCGCAGTGGGGGGCGCGGCGCGGCCACCTGACGCTGTTGCCCCTGCTGGTGCGCGCCGTGGTGCTGGCCGTGCGCGAGTTTCCGCAGGTCAACGCCCGCTTTGACGATGAAGCCGGCGTGGTCACGCGCCATGGCGCGGTGCACCTCGGCATTGCCACCCAGACCGGGGCCGGCCTCATGGTGCCGGTGCTGCGCCATGCCGAGGCCAGAGACCTGTGGTCCAGCGCGGCAGAGATCGTGCGCCTGGCCGAAGCCGCGCGCGCCGGCAAGGCGACACGCGACGAACTCACCGGTTCGACGCTGACCCTCACCAGCCTGGGCGCCCTGGGCGGCATCGTCTCGACACCGGTGATCAACTATCCCGAAGTGGCCATCGTCGGTGTCAACCGCATCGTGGAGCGGCCGATGATGCAGGGCGGCGCGGTGGTGGCGCGGCGGATGATGAACCTGTCGTCGTCGTTTGACCACCGCGTGGTCGACGGCGTGGATGCGGCCAGGTTCGTGCAGGCCTTGCGCGGGTTTCTCGAATCCCCGGTCACGCTGTTCGTGGAGTAGGGCTAGGACCCTTGGGCAATTCGTTCGATGGCCTACACCTGATCATTGGGGAAGAAGAAAGAAAGTCCGCCAAGACCCGGTGGACACCGGCAGCGCCGTGCTGCAGAAGGTGTTTGGGGCGCTGTCGTAGGGTGATTTGCAGTCGGGGACTGATGAAGTCGGCATTCAGGGGCCTCCCTCTTTCTTGCCGTCTGGACGGTCGCGAGCCGGCAGGGCATCGCGAAAGGTATCAAACGTCTTCCACGCGGGAACTGGCGGCGTGTACCCCGACTTGGGTGCGTAGACCGAGTAGTCGACAAGTTGCATCTTGTGGATGTAGCGAGGGCAGTTCGGAAAGATGCGCGTTGCCGTGACGCGAACGATAAACACCGAGCCCGGGTACTCGGTGCGCAAGGGGTCATCTTCGCTGACCTGCGCTGTGCCGTTCACCCGAAGTCGCTTCGGATTTTCGAAGTCCAGGAACAGGAGCCCGATATGGGGGTTGACCAGAACGTTTCCCCAGGACCTGTACATTCCGTTGCCATCGTAATCAGGAATGGCAAGCGTGCGATCGTCGATGACACGGACGAACCCTGGCAAACCACCTTTGTAAGAGCAGTCGGGATGACCGTCGGCGTCAGCTGTGGCGATGAAGAACATGGGGCAACGCTCGATAAACGCTCGGTCTTCCCCGGTAAACGCCGCGCGAACGGTCACCTGCTCCAGGCGGTCCGCCAGGGGCTGTGTTTCGCGCACCTCCTGAAGACGCCGCATTCCCTCGTGATACATCGGATCGTCCGCCATGATTCCTCCCGGCAGGTCAGTGGGACCGAACCCTGACGTGCTGTGATGGCGCCAGGGATGGAGACTACTGCGCGTAGTCAGCGCTCATTGCACGAGCTGTCCAAGTTTGAAACCGGCAGGCATCAAAGGCGGCCTGCCGCAATGAGGTGATGGACTCCCCCCGCTTGTTTGCGCACATTGGCGCCATGGTCTCTATGGTCTCTATGGTCTTTTGGCATGGGGATCAACTCTTCCAACGAAAGCAGTCCACGAGCAATGCTACTACCGTTGCCGTCGATTTGGCAAAGTCTTTGTTCCCGCCAGCTGTGCTGACGAGCCGCGTCAAGCGGCGCAGTCCAGCAGGATTTTCGTCAGCGCATGCGGGTCGCTGATCATGGGGTCGTGGCCGGTCTGGATCTCGACGAATTTCGAGTTGGGCAGCCAGGCGCCGTTCCAGAATTTCGGATCTTTCGCGCGCAGGCGGCTGGGGTCAATCGTGGCTAGTGCCGGCTGTGTGCAGCTCACGTAGGTGCGTGGCACGGCGGCGACGCGCTGCATGTCGAAATTCAGCGGTGCCTGGTAGGTGTTGCCGGGGTGCGGTGTCTGGCGGCGTTTCACCCATTCGCGGTCGGCGTCATGCAGGCCAAACACTTCCGGATCGGGCGGCGGAAAGCTGAACCGGGTCGAGGCCTGCGCCGCCGTCAGGCGCTGCTGCTGCGTGGCCGCTGACTGCGTGCTGCTCCAGCTTTCGCCGGGTTTGGGCAGCACCGCATCGACGTACACCAGGTGTTTGATCCGCTTCGACAGGCGGTCGGCCACGGCGGTGCCTATCATCCCGGCGTAGGAGTGCACGGCCAGTGTCACTTCGCTGAGTTCTTCCACTTCAATGGCGCTGATCACGTCGTCGATGTGGGTATCCAGATTGATGGACGGCGACAGCAGGTGGGCACGTTCCCCCAGCCCGGTCAGCGTCACAGGGAAGACCTTGTGGTGGTCGAGCTGCAGGGCCTGGGTGACGCGCCGCCAGCACCAGCCGCCATGCCAGGCGCCGTGCACCAGAACAAAATTGTGGGTCATCAGATCACCTCGCTTCTTCCAAGTTCAGACAACTTTTCGTCGGAGTAGTTCAGCACGCTGCGCAGAACTTCCTCCGTATGCTGGCCCAGCAGCGGCGGCGGCAGGTCGCAACGCACCGGCGTGGCGCTAAGCTTGAGGGGGCTGGACACCAGCCGCAGGTCATGTTTGACAGGGTGCTGCCAGTGCGTGACCATCTGGCGGGCCTCGATTTGCGGGTCGGCAAACACCTCGGCCAGGTTGTTGATGGCGCCGCAGGGCACCTTGGCGGCTTCCAGCGCGGCCAGCCAGTCGGCCTTGGTGCGTGTTTTCAGGATGGCCTCCAGCAGCGGCACCAGCACCGCCCGGTTGCGCACGCGGTCCTGGTTTTTTGCGTAGCGCGGGTCGCTGGCCAGTTCGGGGTGACCCGCCACCGCGCAAAACTTGGCGTACTGGCCATCGTTGCCCACGGCCAGGATCAGGTGATCCTTGTGGCCGTCGGCCGCCGGCGCCACCTCAAACACCTGGTAGGGCACGATGTTCTGGTGCGCGTTGCCGGCGCGGCCCGGCGCCTTGCCGCTCACCAGGTAGTTGGCGCTGAGGTTGGCCAGCATGGCCACCTGGGTGTCGAGCAGCGCCATGTCGACCTGCTGGCCTTCGCCGGTTCTTTCGGCATGGCGGAGTGCGGCGAGGATGGCCACCGTGGCGTACATGCCGGTCATCAAATCGGCCACGGCCACGCCGACCTTTTGCGGCCCGCCGCCAATATCGTCCCGCTCGCCGGTCACGCTCATCAGGCCGCCCATGCCCTGGATGGCGTAGTCATAACCGGCGCGGTCGGCATAGGGGCCGGTCTGACCAAAGCCGGTGACCGAGCAATACACCAGGCGCGGGTTGATGCTTTTAAGCGACGCATAGTCCAGGCCATACCGCGCCATGTCGCCGACCTTGAAGTTCTCGACGAAGACGTCACAATGCGCGGCCAGTTCGCGTATCAGCGCCTGCCCGGCCGGCCGGGCAATGTCGCAGGTCACCGAGCGCTTGTTGCGGTTGGTGCCGAGGTAGTAGGCGGCCTCCTGCGTTTCTGTGCCCTGGTCGTCCTTCAAAAACGGCGGGCCCCAGGTGCGCGTGTCGTCGCCGGTGCCCGGGCGCTCGATCTTGATGACGTCGGCGCCCAGGTCGGCCAGCGTCTGAGTACACCAGGGGCCCGCGAGTACGCGGGACAAATCGAGAACGCGGATGCCGTCGAGTGAGTTCATGCCCCTATTTTGCCTTCAGGAGGCCGGCTTGCGTTATCAGATTCTCCGCGTTGGCGATCAAGGCGTGGCGACCGGGTGAGTCAGCCTCTGGATCATTCCGATGCTGGATACAAGTTCCCTGGCGTCGGCAGGTGAGCTTTTAACGCGGCGTTCGCCAGGAGTCGTGCGTAGTAGTAGTATGTTTCTGTTCCTCCCGAATGCTCCAACGCTCTAATATCCGTGCGATTCGACCTCACCACGCTAAGGCTCTTTGTCAGCGCGATCGAGCACGGCAGCATCGCAAGGGCCGCAGAGTGCGAGCACATCGTCGCTTCGGCGGCGAGCAAACGCATCGGTGACCTCGAGACCGGGCTCGGAGTCGCGCTACTCGTACGTCAGCACGCGGGAGTCGTCCCGACCGTCGCGGGCGAAGCGCTCGCCCGCCACGCGCGCGAGGTCATCAAGACGCTCGACCGAATTCCCGGGGCGGTCAGCACGCTTGCCGCGGACGATCAGCCCGATATCCGGATGTTGGCGAATCAGACCGGCGTCGTCGTCGTGGCAGCGGACCTCGCGAGCCACCTCGCGCGGCGGCCCGGGGTGAAGATTCGTCTCGGGGAAGGCCAAAGCCTGCCTATCATCGAAAGCGTCGCGCAAGGCAGCGCCGACATCGGTATCATCGGCCACTTTCAGCCCACCGACCGGCTGCACGTCGTTCCCTATCGCAGCATTCCTCTCATGCTGGTCATGCCGGCGGTGCATCCGCTGGCCGGCCGCGGGGCGCTCTCATTCGCGGACGCGCTCGAGTTCGATCTGATCACGCTGATGCAAGGCACCGCCATCCGCGGCTGGGCCCTGGCAGCAGCAGCCCGCATCGCGCGCAAGCCGAAATTCACCATGCAGGTGCAGAGTTACGAAGCGATGCGCGCGATGGTGCAGGCGGGTCTCGGGATCGCGGTCATGCCCGCGGCCAACATTCTGCCGTACGAGGGTCTCCTGCAGGTGCGCGCGCTGCCGCTCACCGATGATTGGGCGCGCATGCAGCTCTACCTGGTGTGCGACCGGGGTGCGGCCGGCATTCCTGCGATCGAGGAGCTGCTGGCGCATCTCGCCGCGGCTTGAGCCTTCGCGGCCGGCGATGGCAAGCGTTCCGAAAGATCATTTGCGAACGCAGCCGGATGGGTCCAAGCTTCGATGTAGTGCCATCAACCAGGAGCGCAGCGATGCACACCCCTATGGAATCACCAGTGAACGCCATGGCAGGCCGGCCGAAATCCGAGTATGACGCGAAGTTTCGCGCCGATCTGGACAAGTTCGTGCAGGTGACCGGCTGGACGCTGCAACAAAAGGTGGCGCTCGCGTGCCGCGTCCTCGATCGCGATGGGCACGAATCCGCGCTCGCGGGCCAGGTTTCGACGCGCGGGGAGAAGCCCGGCACCTACTGGACGCTGCGCTTCGGGCTTGGCTTCGACGAGGCCCGCGAGAGCAACATCCTGTTGATCGACGACGACTTGAACGTCCTCGCAGGCGAGGGCATGGCCAACCCCGCGAATCGATTCCATCTGTGGATCTATCGCGCCCGTCCCGAGACCCACGCAATCGTGCACACCCATCCGCCGCACGCCTCGGCGCTGTCGATGATCGCGGAGGAACTCATCGTGTCGCACATGGACACCTGCGTGCTGTACGAGAATTGCGCTTATCTGCCCGAGTGGCCGGGCGTGCCGATCGGCGACGAGGAGGGCGAGATGATCTCGGCCGCGCTGGGCGACAAGCAGGCGGTGCTGCTCGCGCACCACGGCTTGCTGACCGCGGCGAAGACGATCGAGGAGGCGGCGGTGCTCGCGTTCTACGTGGAGCGCGCGGCCAAGCTGCAACTCATGGCGCGCGCGGTGGGACCGATCAGACGGGTGAAGCCGGAACTCGCGCGCGAGGCCCGTGGCTATCGCGGCAGTCCCAAGTACATCGCTGCGACCTTCAATTACCTCGCGCGTCGCGTGCTGCGCGAGACGCCGGACTGCCTGAGCTGACGCCGCGAGGCAAGTCCATGTGCGATCCAAGTCGTCAAGTCGTGTCCCCCTGACGAACCGCGACACCTTGATCCCAGTTGATTCCAACCAAGGAACGAAAATGAAACCCCTTACAACCCACCGAATTTGCGCGGCACTGCTCGCGCTTGCAGTCGCGACGGCGTTGGCGCAAACCTACCCGAACAAGGCAATTCGCATGATCGTGCCGTACCCACCGGGCGGCGGCGCCGACATCACCGCGCGGCCGATCGCGCAGATGCTCAGCGAACGCTGGGGCCAGCCGGTCGTCATCGAGAACCACGGCGGGGCGAGCGGCATGATAGGCGCGGACATCGTCGCCAAGGCGCCGCCCGACGGCTACACCATCATGGTCAGCGCCTCGGCGGAAGTCGCGCTCAATGTCGCGCTCTTTCCGAAGATGCCGTACGACCCCGTCAGGGACTTCGCGCCGATCACGCTGGCAACGGTGACCCCGATGGCGCTCGTCGTGCATCCGTCGGTGCCCGTCACATCCTTGAAGGAATACATTGCGGTCGCAAAGGCGAAGCCCGGATCGATGACGTTCGGTTCGGTCGGCACCGGCTCCGTCCATCACTTCGCCGGCGAGTGGCTGAAAATGCTGACCCAGGTCGATATCGTGCACGTCCCGTACAAGGGCTCCGGCCCCTTGATCACCGATCTGCTCGGCGGGCATTCACCAAGCGGGTTTGCCACGCTGCTGCCGGCGATGCAACATCTGAAGGCCGGCAAGTTGCGCGCCCTGGCGGTGACGACGCAAAAGCGCGTGCCGTTGCTGCCGGACGTGCCGGCGCTCGCCGAGACGCTGCCCGGATTCGACATCACCCAGTGGAACGCGGTGTGGGCGCCGGCCGCGACGCCGAAGGACGTGCTCGACAAGCTGAGCACGGAAATCACACGCATCGTGCAGTCGCCCGAGTACAAAGCGCGCATGGCTGAGCAGGGCAGCGAGGCCATCGGCAATTCGCCATCAGAACTGGCGGCCTTTCAGAAGGCGGAAATCGACAAGTATCGCAAGATTGCACAGCAGGCGAACATCAAGGCCGACCAGTAATGATCACGGACGAGCCCGCGTGCCGTCCGGCGTTCTTCGACCTGGCAGTCTCCTTCATGCGGGCATTTGACGTCATGGGCAGCATCAAGCCCATCCTGTTCAAATTGTCGAAGGAGTTGCCCGGTTCCCGGGTTCTCGACGGTCGGCCTGGCATCGATCCGCACGCCATGGCGATGCCGACGGGACGGGACCCCGGCATGACCTACGCGCGCAAATTCGTTGAGAACGCAAAGTCAGAGGGGCTGGTCAAGGCGGCGATCGAGAGGGTGGGAATGCGCGGCGCCCTTGTGAGCACCACGCAATAACGCAGAACTGGCCGGAACCCCGTGGCGCGGGGGAATACCAGTCTTCAAAGCCGACTGAGGACGGTCGACTTTGAAAGCTGGTGGAGCGGATGAGGATCGAACTCACGACCTCTGCATTGCGAACGCAGCGCTCTCCCAGCTGAGCTACCGCCCCACGCCATTTTGATGATAATCCGAATCGCTGACCGGCGCTCGTAAAGCGTCATGCCGCCATTTTGCAATTACTGCGCAACAGGCGACATCGACATCGACATAAGATGCTCAAAATCCACGGACGCGACGCGAAAACTTGCCATGATGAAGAAGGCCATCCCCGCCTCAAGCCCTGACGCATATGTTGCCGCCCTGTCCGGCTGGCAGCGCGCCACGGTGGAGCAATTGCGGGTGGCCGTCCTGGGCGGCGGCACGCTGGCTGAAGTCATCAAGTGGAGCCACCTGGTTTACCTGTCAAACGGGCCTGTGCTGCTCATCCGCGCGGAGGAGAGTCGCGTGCTGTTCGGGTTTTGGCGAGGAAAGCGCCTCGCAGGCATGGACCCGCTTTTAAAGCCCGGCGGCAAGTACGAAATGGCCACCAGAGAACTGCGCGAAGGCGATGAAGTCAACGCTGTCCTGTCGCGCCGCCTCGCCAAAGAAGCGGTGCGGCTCAACAAGACGCTCGGTGACCCCACGAAGCTTTAGCTCACTGGCCCCCACGCTTTTTCACTGTGTGTAAACGCCGTCCCCCGAGGGGGCTAATTTTCCTTGGGAGCGGCCCGCCGGAAAATTGCACCGCGCCGGCTGCGGCTCCGCTGACAGGATCAATAGGTCTTGTACGGCAAAAACTTGCCCGACAGCACCACGTTGACGCGGTCACCTTTCGGGTCGGGCTGGCGCACGATGTCCATGCTGAAGTCGATGGCGCTCATGATGCCGTCGCCGAATTCTTCGTGAATCAGTTCCTTGATGGTGGTGCCGTAGACGCTGACGATCTCGTACCAGCGGTAGATCAGCGGGTCGGTGGGCACCGGCGTCGGGAGCGAGCCCTTGTACGGCACGACCTGCAGCCATTTTTGCTCTTCAGCCGTCAGGCCAAAAATTTTGCCGACGACTTTGGCCTGCTTGTCGTCAAAGGTCATCTGGCCCAGGCAGCCGGCGGTGACCCATTCCTTGCTGAGGCCCACCTTTTTGGCGACCGATTCCCAGGTGATGCCCTTGGCAACCTTGGTGGTGATGATTTTTTCGGTGATGTCGTTGCGGTTCATGTTTATGGCTCCTGTGTTTGAAGTGGTTTTGAGGTGGCGGTGAGGGGGGTGAACGGGTTGTGAGGATGTTGTGCAGTAGTGGTAGCCGGTGCGGGCATCAATGCGCCTTGGCGCGCATGACGAGAAAATCGACAATGTGGTTGCGCAGCTCGTAGTAGCCCGGCAGGTGGTGCAGACCGGCACGGGTGCGCTCGCGCGGCAGCGGGTTTCGCACTTCCTCGGCGATGCGGCCGGGGGCATAGCCTTGCGCGGTTTCCGTGCCGTTGCTCATCAGCAAGATGCGGTCGGCCAGCAAGATGGCTTCGTCCACGTCGTGCGTGATCATGAACACCGTCTGGTGCGTTTCACGCACGATGGTCATGAGCTCATCCTGGATCGTGCCGCGTGTCAATGCATCCAGTGCGCCAAAGGGTTCGTCCAGCAGCAGCATCTTGGGCTGGATGGCGAAGGCGCGCGCAATGCCCACACGCTGCTTCATGCCGCCCGAGAGTTGCGACGGTTTTTTGTCGATGGCGGCGCTCAGGCCCACCATGGCCACAAACTTTTCGACGTGGGCATTGACCTGCGCGGCGGTCCAGTCAGGCCAGCGGGACACCACCGCAAACGCGATGTTCTTGCGCACGGTCAGCCAGGGCATCAGCGCATGGCTTTGAAACACCACGCCGCGCTCCAGGCTGGGCCCGGCAATCTCGCGGTTGTCCATGAAGACGTGGCCTGCCGTGGCGCTGTCCAGGCCGGCCAGCACATTGAGGATGGTGGTCTTGCCGCAACCCGAGTGGCCGATGATGCAGACGAACTCGCCCTTGTCGATGGTGAAACTGACATTGGCAAACACCGGCTTGGCTGGCGCAAAGGCTTTGCTCAAGCTTTCTATTTTGAGGAATCCCTGCATGCTGTGTTCTTTCTGGGCGGGGCTGGACGCCGCTTGAGGGTTCTGAGGGCTCGCCGCTTCGGTGTGCGATGCGGGACGCAAGGCGGTTTCACTCCACATACGTCACCATCTTCTGCAACTGGGCAAAGCTGAGGTCCAGCAACATGCCGACGATGCCGATCACGAGAATGGCAAAGATCACGTTGGTCAGCGAGAGGTTGTTCCACTCGTTCCAGACAAAGTAGCCAATGCCGGTGCCGCCCACCAGCATCTCGGCGGCCACAATCACCAGCCAGGCGATGCCCATGGAAATGCGCATGCCGGTAAAAATGGTGGGCGCCGCTGCCGGCAGGATCACCAGGAAGGCCTTGCGCAGCGGGCTGACTTCCAGCGTGCTGGCCACATTGAGCCACTCGCGCTTGACGGCGGACACGCCAAAGGCGGTGTTGATCAGCATGGGCCAGACCGAGCAGATGAAGATCACAAAGATGCCCGAGATGGACGAGTCCTTGATGGTGTAAAGCGCCAGCGGCATCCAGGCCAGCGGCGAGATCGGCTTGAGCACCTGGATGAAGGGGTCAAACGCACGCCGCAGCAGGGGCGACATGCCGATCACAAAGCCTAGCGGCACGGCCACCGCGCAGGCCAGCAAAAAGCCCAGGCCCACGCGCGCCAGCGAATGGCCCAGCTGGATCAGGATGCCCTTGTCGTTGGGGCCGTTGTCATACACCGGGTTGGACACCTGCTTCCAGATCGCCGTGCCCATTTGGCCCAGCGTTGGGAATCCGGTGGTCTTGGTGTTGCCCGGGTCCTTGCCCATCATCTTCTGGTATTCGATCTGCTCGGCGCTCAGCCCCGCCGTACTGGCCACGGGCGTGCCCGGCGAAGGCAGCGTGGCGGTGTACCAGATGCCCAGGAAGGCCAGGAAGATGAGCAGCGAGACCAAGCCCGCTTTGAGATTTAATGATTTCATGGAGCTACAAGAAGTGAGCGAGCGTGGGATTTCAATGAAAACCAAGCAGGGGCCGCAGGCGCAGCGGCCCCTTGAGGGGGCAGGGAGCTACACGCAGTGAGCGACCGTGGGGGCTCATAGCTTATTGATGGCAAAGCTCTTCACATAGTCGTCCGGCCTGGCGGGGTCAAACTCCTTGCCCATGACCTTGAACTTTTTGTAGGCGCCTTCCGGCGGCCTGAAGCCGGCCAGCGACATCTGTTTTTTGGCTTCGGTGAGCAGGAACACCTTCTCGGCAATCTGCCGGTAGTTGACGTCGCCCTTCACATAGCCCCAGCGTTTCATCTGGGTCAGCATCCAGACCGCCATGCTCTGCCACGGCACCGGGTCGAAGTTGGCACGGTCGGGCACATTTTTGATATTGCCCAGGCCATCGGCAAACTTGCCGGTCAGCACCTGCTGCAAAACGGCTTCCGGCTGGTTGAGGTATTGCGTCGGCGCGATCACCTTGGCAATCAGGTCGCGGTCCTTGGGCTGGCTGGCCATGAAGGAGGCGCCCAGCACCGCGCGGTAGAGGGCCGCAAAGGTGTTGGGATTTTTCTGGATGAACTCGTCGCTCACGCCAAAGGCGCAGCACGGGTGGCCGTCCCAGATGTCCTTGGACAGGATGTGGATGAAGCCCACTTCGTCGTAGACCGCGCGCTGGTTGAAGGGATCGGGGCCGAGGAAGCCGTCGATGTTGCCCGCGCGCAGGTTGGCCACCATCTCCGGCGGCGGCACCACGCGCAGCTGCACATCGGTGTCGGGGTTCAGCCCGTTCTCGGCCAGGTAATAGCGCAGCAAAAAGTTGTGCATGCTGTACTCGAACGGAATCGCGAACTTGAAGCCCTTCCAGTTCTTCGGGTCGCGGTTGTTCTTGTGCTTGACGTGCAGCGTGATGGCCTGGCCATTGGTGTTCTGGATGCTCGCCACATTCATGTTGACCTGGTTGGACCCGAGGCCCATGGTCATGGCCAGCGGCATGGGCGACAGGAAGTGCGACGCGTCATGCTCCTTGTTGATCATCTTGTCGCGAATCAGCGCCCAGCCGGCGGTCTTGTTGAGCTGGACGTTGAGGCCTTCTTTTTTATAGAAACCCAGCGGGTCAGCCATGATCAGCGGGCTGGCGCAGGTGATGGCGATGAAGCCGATCTTGAGGTCTTTCTTTTCCAGCGGGCCGCGGTCTTGCGCCATTGCCTGCAGCGCACCCATGGGAAAGACGGAGGCAATCGCCGCGCGTGCGGTGTTGGCGCCTACCGCCCGCAGGAAGCTGCGGCGTACGCTGTCGACCGGGAACAGCGCCTTGACCAGACTGGCCTCCATGAAGCTGTGCGACAGCTCCTGCGCGCTGGCCGCAGCCGCGTCATGCTCGCCCGGTGCATGGTCCTGTCCGCAGGCGCAGCGCAGCATCAGCGGTCGGTCGGCATCATAGGCATCGAAGCGAGTGGACATCGGGTTCCCCGTTGGTAAAGATGCCATGCTCCATGCAAGGGACGGGCCCGTCGGGGTGGTTTGGCCCGCTGCACCCGCAAAACGCGGTGCAGTCTTCGAGGCCGTGTAGGGCCGCCCCTACAAATGGGCGGTTTTGGTGTGGCGCTCGGCATACAAAGCCAGCTCCACGTCATTGCGGGTGCCGGTTTTTTCGAGGATGCGCGCACGGTAGGTGCTGACAGTGTTGGGTGCCAGATTCAGCTGTGCACCAATTTCGCCCACGGACTTGCCGGCCGTGAGCAGGCGGAACACCTGGTGCTCGCGGTGCGACAGTGATTCGGTGCCACCACCGCCTCCGGTTTTGGTGGCGCTGTTGCCGACGGCGCTGGCCAGCGCTTCGGCGGCAATGGCCGACACGTAGACGCCGCCGGCGGCCACCTTGCGCACCGCGGCAATCATGTCGTCCGGGTTGGCGCTCTTATTCAGGTAGCCGGCGGCGCCGAGCTTGATGCAGCGCACCGCATACTGCTTTTCCGGGTAGGTGCTGAGCATCAGCACCGCCAGCCGGGGCCAGCTTTTCTTCAGTGCCTGCAACACGTCCAGGCCGTCGCGGTCGGGCAGCGCGATGTCCAGCAGCACGGCGTCCAGGCCGCTGTCGCCGCCCAGAGCGTCGACGCGCTGCAGGATGTCCGGACCGGTTTCCGCTTCGGCCACCACTTCGATTTCCGGCGCATCGGCCAGCACCTGTTTCAGGCCTTCGCGCACGATGCGGTGATCGTCGCCGATCAGGATTTTCACGGTGTTCATGGTGGGTAAACAGTTTTGTTATTGCTATTGCTATTGGTTTTGCTTTTGAAGCTGGATATGCAGGTGAAACAGGGCGCCGTGTCCAACTTGACTTGAAATCTCGAGCGTGCCGCCGAGATGGCGCGCCCGCTCCCGCATGCCCATCACGCCATACGCGTTGGCCGCCTCAAAGGCGGCGGCTTCGGCACCCTTGCCGTTGTCCTGCACCGCGATGCTGATGTCCCGGGCCGTGGCCTGGATGGTGATGGCGACCCGGCTGGCCTGTGCGTGCCGGCCCACATTGCTGAGCATTTCCTGGAAGATGCGGAAAATGCCGATGGCCGCCTGCTCCGGCAGCGGTGTGGCATCGTTCACGTCCATCTGCCAGTCCAGTGCGAGTTCGGCGGACTGCACAAATTCATGCGCCTGCCAATCGAGCGCGGCCCACAGGCCCTGGTGGTCCAGGATGCTGGGACGCAGGTCGGTGATGATGCGGCCTACGTTGTCGACGGCCGCCTCAATCAGTCGGCCCATGTTCTGGCATTTGCTGCGCATGCGTTCCCGCATGGCCTGGGCCTCATCCAGGCTGCGTTGCTGTTGTTCGCCCAGGCGCTTGTCGAGCCAGCCCACGTCCATCTTCAGCGCGACCAGCAGGCTGCCCAGCTCGTCGTGCACCTCGCGTGCGATGCGGGTGCGCTCTTCCTCGCGCACGCTGTGGGTATAGGCTGAGAGTTCGCGCAACTGCTCCAGGGCTTCCGACAGCGCCTGGGTGCGCTCGCTCACGCGCTGCTCCAGCACGGCGTGGGCCTGCCGCAGGGCATCCTCGGCCTGGCGGCGTGCCGAGATGTCGACGAAAGTGACCACCGCGCCTTGCACCACGCCGCCCTCGACAATGGGATAGGAAGAATATTCCACCGCAAACGCACTGCCGTTTTTGCGCCAGAACAGCTCGGTGTCAATGCGGCAGGGCAGGGCCTTGCGAAAGGCGTTGAAGATGGGGCACAGATGCTCGGGGTAGTGTGCACCGCCGGCATGGGAGTGGTGCGCCAGTTCATGCATGTTGTGGCCCAGCACCTCGGCAGGCAGCCAGCCCAGCTGCTCGGCCCCGGCCCGGTTGATGAAGGTGCAGCGGCCGTCCATGTCGATGCCGAAAATCCCTTCCCCGGTGGATTCCAGCAACTGCGAGAGCTTGTCCCGCCAGATCACTTGCCCGGCCCCCGGAAGGTGGGCCGGCACCGCTTGCCCCAGGGGCAGGCCGCGCATCTCGGGCAGGAGGGTGTCTTCAACCATGTGTGCAAGTAGCAAGCATCGTGCCCAGATTGGTGCAAAAACAGGTGCCGTCATGGCTCCATAGTGGTGCATTACCCCGCCGTTATCGCTAAAACCACGCCAGGCCACGCACCACCCGGCCCCAAGATGGCGCGCGAATGGCTGTAAAGTGCGATGCTTGCTGACCCTCCCACGAAGACTAGCCCTGAGCGCACCTGATGCCACGACAGACCCCCACCTTTTCAATGGCAGCCATGGCGGCGTTGCTGGCGCTGGCCATGGCGTTGGCGGCCTGCAGCCCCGCCTTCAACTGGCGCGAGGTACGCCCCGACAACACCCGCCTGAGCCTGTTGTTGCCCTGCAAGCCCGACAAGGCGCAAAAAACCGTGCCGCTCGGCGGCCAGCCGACCATGATGGTCATGCTGGGCTGCGATGCCGGCGGTGCGACCTTTGCCGTGGCGGTGGCAGACCTGGGTGATGCGGCCAAGGCTGCTCCCGTTCTGGCCCAGTGGCAAAGCCTGACGCTGGCCAACATGAAGGCCGCTCCGGCAGGTGCCGGAACCGGCCCGGGTGTCACGCAGGTCGTTTCATTCAAGCTCCCCGGCGCATCTGCGGAGCCCGCACCCGTGCTGGTGAGCGCCCAGGGGCAGCGTGCCGACGGGACCGCCGTGACGGGCCGGGCCGCCTACTTCGCCCAAGGGTCGCAGGTCTTTCAGGTGGTGATGTATGCGGGGACGACAACGCCAAAGCGCGACGCGGCGGCCGAGGTGGCGGAGACTTTTTTCGCAGGCCTCAAGTTCGAATGAAGCCAGCACCCTCCCACAAGATAAAGATGTAACGATGCGGACCAGACCTCCTGCTGTATGACAAGGGCGCAGAATGCCTCGCCATCGACGGCGGTAGCGACTGCTGCGACCGTTGGTCCGGCCGCGCCACGCCCGCTGGACAGGAAAACCGCCGCCATCGTGTTCCTGGCCTTTGCGGCCGCCTATTTCTGTTCTGCGCTGGTGCGTGCCATCACGGCCACGCTGTCGCCGGTGTTGAGCCAGGACTTTGCCCTGCAGGCACGTGACCTGGGGTTGCTGGGTGCGGGCTATTTTCTGGGGTTTGCGTCCACGCAGCTGCCGCTGGGCGCCTGGCTGGACCGCCATGGCCCCAAGCGCGTGATCCTGTGTTTCCTGAGCGTGGCCGTGCTGGGTTGCGTGGCCTTTTCGCTGGCGGGCACCTTTGCCTGGCTGTTCGCCGCCCGCGTGCTGGTCGGCATGGGCGTCAGCGCCTGCCTGATGGCCCCGCTCACGGGCTACCGCCGCTGGTTCGAGGGGCCTGCCGTTTTGCGTGCCAATTCCTGGATGCTGATGACAGGCTCGCTCGGCATGCTGGCCTCCACCCTGCCGGTGCAATGGCTGATGCCGTTGATCGGCTGGCGTCCGCTGTTCTGGATTCTGGCGGCGATGATTCTGCTGTCCATGGGCGTGATCGCCTGGGTGGTGCCTGCTTGGCAGAAGAATGCCGGCACAACCCACGGGGTTCCCGAGACGGCAGGCGCAGAAGCAAGCTACGCCTTGGTCTGGCGCAGCCGGTATTTCCGGAAAATGGCGCCGCTGGCTTTCTTCAACTACGGCGGCCTGGTGGCGGTGCAGACGCTGTGGGCCGGCCCGTGGATGGTCAGGGTGGCCGGCTACACGCCGCTGGAGGCGGCCACGGGTCTTTTCTACATCAACGCCGCCATGCTGGTGACTTTCTGGGCCTGGGGCATGGTCAATCCCTGGCTGGTCGGGCGAGGCTGGAGCGCCAATCGGCTGATCGGCTGGGGCGTGCCTGTCAGCCTGCTGGTTCTGGCGGCCAACATCCTCGCCGGCAGCGGCACGGGGTGGCTGGGCTGGGCTCTTTTTTGCATGAGTTCCAGCGCCCTGGGCCTGGCCCAGCCGGCGGTGGGCATGGCTTTCAGCGCGTCATTGGCCGGGCGCGCCATGTCGGCCTACAACCTGATGATCTTTGGTGGCGTGTTTGTGGTGCAATGGAGCATTGGCCTGGCTGTTGACGCATTCAGGGCCGCAGGACTGACCGAAGTGGCCAGTTTTCAGGCGGCCATGGGAGTGTTTTTATGTTGCTGTATCGCCTCATATGGGTATTTCCTCAGTGTGAACGCTGATAATTCACCCCAATGAACGGCATTTTCATCATCGCCCATGCTCCGCTGGCTTCCGCCCTGCGCCAGTGCATGCTGCATGTGTTTCCCGACAACGCCGCCGGCGTTGCGACGCTGGATGTGCAGCCCAACATGCCGCCCGAAGAAACGCTGGCCCAGGCCCGCGTCATGCTGGAGCAACTGGGCACCTCGCACGCCCTGGTGCTGGTGGACGTTTTTGGCGCCACCCCCTGCAACGTGGCGCAAAAACTGGTCGATGGGGTCCATTCCAAGCTGATCACAGGCGTCAACCTGCCCATGCTGCTGCGTACCGTGTCCTACCGGCACGAGTCGCTCGATGCTTTGGTGGCGCGCGCACTGGTGGGCGCCACGCAGGGGGTGATGCAGGTGGCTATCACCGCGCCGCAAAATCAGGTACGCAGAACTCATGATCAAGACCAGCACGAACATCAACAATAAGCTGGGCCTTCATGCCCGGGCATCCGCAAAACTCACCAAACTCGCCGGCAGCTTTCCCTGTGAGGTCTGGATGAGCCGGGGCGAGCGCCGGGTCAACGCCAAGAGCATCATGGGGGTGATGATGCTGGCGGCCGGGTTGGGCAGCACCGTGGACATTGAAACCAATGGGGAGCAGGAGCAGGCGGCGATGGATGCCTTGCTGGCGCTCATTGCCGACAAGTTCGGCGAGGGCGAGTAAGGATATGTCCCCAAGGGCTGATGTTCCTTGGGGCGGCCCTGCGAAAATGGGTGTTGCTCTTCATCGTGCCTGCTGCATCAGTTGCAGCAGTTGCGTCGGCCAGGTCACGAATTGAACCGGGCCCTTGTTCTTTGGTCTTGTGTTTTCTTTGTGCTTTGTTAATAGGGGAGTTGAATGACGTTTTCAGTCCACGGTCTGGCGGTGTCGCGGGGGATTGCGATTGGCCGTGCCGTGCTCGTGGCGTCCAGCCGTGCCGATGTGGCGCACTACTTTATTGACCCCGGCAAGACCATTGAAGAAATTACGCGTGCGCGGCTGGCGCGCAACGCTGTTGCGGAAGAAATTACCCGCCTGCAGCAGGATCTGCCGCCGGATGCGCCGCACGAACTGGCTGCCTTGCTGGATGTTCACCTGATGCTGCTGCAGGACGAGCAGCTAATCAGCGGCGTCAAGCACTGGATCACCGAGCGCCATTACAACGCCGAGTGGGCGTTAGCCACGCAGTACGAAATCATCGCCCGCCAGTTCGATGACATGGAAGACGAGTACCTGCGTGAGCGCAAGGCGGATCTGGAGCAGGTGGTGGAGCGCATGTTGCGCTACATGAAAGGCGTGGCCTCACCGGTGCAGCCGGTCGGGCCTGCCGGCGCCAGCCGCAAGCATTCGCAGGGGCTGCTGCTGGACGACACCATGGATGTGCCCCTGGTGCTGATTGCACACGACATCTCCCCTGCCGACATGCTGCAGTTCAAGCAGAGCCTGTTTGCCGGTTTTGCGACCGACGTCGGCGGCCGGACCTCGCATACGGCGATCGTGGCGCGCAGCATGGACATCCCCGCGGTGGTCGGCGCGCGCAGCGCCAGCCAGCTGATCGAGCAGGACGACTGGGTCATCATCGACGGTGACGCCGGCGTGCTGATTGTCGATCCCTCGCCCATCATCCTGGCCGAGTACGGCTTCAAGCAGCGCCAGGGCGAGCTGGAGCGCGAGCGGCTGAACCGGCTCAAGCACACCCCCGCCGTGACGATAGACGGGCAGAAAGTGGAGTTGCTGGCCAATATTGAAATGCCCGAGGACACCGTGGGTGCTGTCAATGCCGGCGCCGTGGGCGTCGGGCTGTTTCGCAGCGAGTTCCTGTTCATGGGGCGCAGTGGCGATCTGCCCGATGAGGAAGAGCAATACCGGGCTTACCGCAAGGCCGTTGAGGGCATGCACGGCCTGCCCGTGACCATCCGTACGGTCGACGTGGGCTCGGACAAGCCGCTGGACCGGCTGGACAAGGCGCAGGACAGCCACCTCAATCCGGCGCTCGGCCTGCGCGCCATTCGCTGGAGCCTGGCCGACCCGCCGATGTTTTTGACGCAGCTGCGTGCCATCCTGCGCGCCGCGGCCCACGGCCAGGTCAATTTGCTGGTGCCCATGCTGGCCCACGGCGCCGAGATTCGCCAGACCATGGCGTTGATTGACCACGCACGCGCCACACTGGACAGCAAGGGCACGCCGTATGGGCCGGTGCGCCTGGGCGCCATGATCGAAATTCCAGCTGCGGCGCTCACGCTCAAGCTCTTCCTCAAATACTTTGACTTCCTGTCCATCGGCACCAACGACCTCATCCAGTACACCCTGGCCATAGACCGGGCGGATGAGTCCGTGGCGCATTTGTACGACCCTTGTCACCCGGCGGTACTGCACCTGGTGGCCGGGACCATCGCGGAATGCAATGCGCAGGGCAAAGGGGTCAGCGTGTGCGGCGAAATGGCCGGCGACGTGGGCATGACGCGGCTGCTGCTGGGCTTGGGATTGCGCAGCTTTTCCATGCATCCGTCGCGCATCCTGGCGGTCAAGCAGCAAATCCTGCGGGCTGATGCCGGCAAGCTCAGCGTCTGGGCTGCGCAGGTGCTTGATGCGGAGGACCCGGCCGCCCTCATAAACGCCACCTTATTGCCCGCACCAGTGCCTGTGCCTGTACCAGCCAACGCCTAGGACCCTGTCGGGCTGGGGAGTCGTCGGCAAATCGTCGGCTGCAAATCGACCGCAGCGGTAATATTCCCCATTTTTCCCGTTTTTTTTGCCCCATGGCGGGGCTATCGGTATGGGCCTGTAAATCCGGCAAAAAACGGTCCTCTTCGGGGGCGATTTGCGCTTTTGGCGCCCCAAGCCCGACAGGCTTCTGGCCACTGCGCCACACGGGCTACACCTCTGGATACTCTGGACATATCTTGTTACACTGAAATTGGTACAAGGTGTGTCGGTGTGAGTGGGAGGACCAATGTCCAGTGGCCAGATCTCAGGAGATGGAAAATCGTCCGCGGTGCTTTCCGCGCACGATGAGTTGCTCGCTTGCTTGCTGATTGTTGCGCGAGCCCATGGCGAGGTTCTGACGCGTGACGCCGTCATGGCGGGCCTTCCGGCCGAACATCAGCGCCTGACGCCCAGCCTGTTTGTCCGCGCGGCCCGGCGTGCCCGGCTCAGCAGTCAGCTGGTCCGCAAAAACCTCGACCGGCTCAAGGATGCCCTGCTGCCCGCCATCGTGCTGATGCATGGTCAGAAGGCGTGCGTGCTGCTGGGCTTCAATGAAGACCGCAGCGCCGCCCGGATGGTCTATCCCGAGCTCGGCGACGCGCCGGTGACGGTGCCCCTGGCGAACCTGGAGACAGATTACACGGGCGTCTCCATCTATGTACGACCCAGCCTGCGCTTTGATGCTCGCGCCCCCGAAGTGCGCGCCGGCCGTCATGGCCACTGGTTCTGGAGCGTCGTGGCCGAGAGCCGGCCGCTCTACCGCGACGTGCTGCTGGCCGCCTTGCTGGCCAACCTGTTTGCGCTCGGCCTGCCCCTCTTCACGATGAACGTTTACGACCGCGTGGTGCCCAACCATGCGTTTGAAACCCTGTGGGTGCTGGCCTTGGGGCTGATGTTGATGTTGGTGAGCGACCTAGTGCTGCGCACATTGCGCAGCCGGTTTGTCGACCTCGCCAGCAGCCGTGCCGATGTCAAGTTGTCGGCCTTCATCATGGAGCGCGTGCTCGGCATGCGCATGGAGCAGCGGCCGGTCTCCGCCGGCTCGTTTGCATCCAACCTGCGGGCGTTTGAGTCTGTGCGGGATTTCATCGGCTCGGCCACCGTGGTGGCATTCATTGACCTGCCGTTCGCACTCATTTTCATGATCGTGATTGGCTGGATCTCCTGGCCCATGCTGATTCCCCTCGGCGTGGGCGCGGCCATCATGCTGCTGTACGCGCTGGCCGTGCAGGGCCGGATGCACGAACTGGCAGAAACCACTTACCGCGCGGCGGCGCAGCGCAATGCCACCCTGATCGAAGGACTCGTGGGCTTCGAAACCCTCAAGGCCCTGGGCGCCGAGTCAGCCATCCAGAGCAAATGGGAAAAAAGCGCGGCGTTGCTGGCGCGGGTGGGCGCGCAGTTGCGTTTGCTGTCGTCCACCGCCAGCAATACTTCGGCATTTGTGCAGCAACTCGTCAGCCTGGTCATCGTCATCATCGGCGTCTACGTGATTGCCGAACGCGAGCTGACCGTAGGCGGCCTGATTGCCTGCACCATGCTGGCCTCTCGCGCCATGGCGCCGGTGGGGCAGGTGGCGGGCCTGCTGGTTCAGTACCACACGGCCGCCACCGCGCTGACGTCGCTCAATGAAATGATGGCGCGCGACGTGGAGCGCCCGGCGGACACCACTTTCATCAGCCGTGGTCACCTCAAGGGAGCCATCGACTTCCGCGATGTGAGCTTCTCCTACCCGGGCCAGGATACGCCGTCGCTGCGCAACCTGACATTGAGCATCAAGCCGGGGGAAAGGGTGGCCATCCTGGGACGCATCGGCTCGGGCAAGACCACGCTGGAAAAACTCATTCTGGGCCTGTACCGGCCTACGACCGGGGCTGTGCTGGTGGATGGCGTCGACCTGCGCCAGCTTGACCCCGCCGAACTGCGGCGCCAGATCGGCTACGTGCAGCAGGACGTGATGCTGTTCTATGGCAGCCTGCGGGACAACATTACCCTGGGCGCACCGCTGGCAGAAGATGCCGACATTGTGAAGGCGGCCGAAATCGGCGGCATTATCGGGCTGGTGAACCAGCACCCCCAGGGCTTTGACATGCTGGTCGGCGAGCGCGGTGAATCGTTGTCTGGCGGGCAGCGCCAGGGCGTGGCCATTGCGCGTGCGGTCATCAACGATCCCCCCATCCTGTTGCTGGACGAGCCCACCTCGTCGATGGACTACTCCAGCGAAGAAGATATCAAGCGCCGCCTGAAGGAGTTTTCGGTCGGCAAGACCGTGGTGCTGATCAGCCACCGCACCTCGGTGCTGGAACTGGCGGATCGCATCATCGTCATGGACGGTGGCCGCATCGTGGCCGACGGTCCCAAGGATCAAGTGGTCACCGCACTGCGCCAGGGGCGCGTTGGAAAGGCTGCATGATGGCCTGGCTCAGCGAAAAAGCCTTTGAACGCCTGGGCGACTGGATCAGCCGGTCAACTAAATCCAGCCAGAAGGCGTTCGATCCGCTGGTCAAGCGGCTCACGCCGGTTGAGGAGCAGGACTCGCTCGACTGGGCAGGCGATGCCGACTGGGCCCGCCTGCAGCAGGAGCCCTTGCGCGCCAAGCGGCTGCTGCGTCTGGCCGCGGGCGTCCTGGGCTTGCTGGTGATCTGGGCCTACTTTGCCGAGCTCGACGAAGTCACCCGCGGCGAGGCCCGCGTGGTGCCGACCAGCCAGGTGCAGATCATCCAGAGTGTCGACGGCGGTGTGGTGGAGGCCCTGCTCGTCAAGGAGGGGCAGGTGGTCGACGCCGGCCAGCTGCTGATGCGCGTGGACCCGACGCGCTTTGTCTCCACCATGCAGGAAAGCCGCGCCGCCCAGCTGTCTTACCAGGCCAAGGCCTTGCGGCTGGAGGCCCTGACGCGGGGCAATCCGTTCAACCCGCCCGCGGAACTGGTACGTGAAGCGCCCGACATCGTCGCGCAGGAGTTGCGCCTGTATGAATCACGCCGGGCCGAAATCGGCGCCCAGCTTTACATATCTCAGGCCCAGCTGTCCCAGCGCCAGCAGGAGCTCAACGAAGTCCTTGCCCGCCGTGACCAGGCCGAGCGCAGCCTGGAACTGATGAACAAGGAGCTCAATGCCACACGCCCCATGATTGCCACCGGCGCTGTCTCTGAAGTGGAGGTGTTGCGCCTCGAGCGCGACGTGGCTCGCCTGCGCGGTGACCGGGAGCAGGCCACGGCGCAGATCTCGCGTGTGCAGTCGTCCATCCTGGAGGCTACGCGCAAGATAGAGGAAGTGCAGCTCACCAGCCGCAACCAGATGAGCGGCGAGCTGTCGGAGACCATGAACAAGCTGGCCAGCCTGTCGCAGGGCGGGCGGGCGCTTGAAGACAAAGTCAAGCATGCCGATATCAAGTCACCCGTGCGCGGCACCGTCAAGCGCCTGCTGGTCAACACCATGGGGGCGGTGGTGCAACCCGGCAAGGAAGTGGTTGAGATTGTGCCCCTGGACGACACGCTGATTCTGGAGGTGCAAATCACCCCCAAGGACATTGCCTTTCTGCGGCCCGGGCAGCAGGCCATGGTGAAGTTCAGCGCCTATGACTTTTCCATTTACGGTGGCCTGGAGGCGGATGTGATCAACATCGGCGCCGACTCGGTCATTGACGAAAAAGGCAACGCCTTCTACCACGTGCGGGTGCGCACGCACAAACCCAGCCTGGGTCCGAACCTCCCCATCATTCCGGGCATGGTGGCGCAGGTTGACATCCTCACTGGCAAGAAATCGGTGTTGGCTTATTTGCTCAAGCCCGTACTGCGTGCCAAAGCCAACGCACTGAGTGAGCGCTGAGCGAGCGATGAGTATCGAGCACCTGTTCCTGACCACGCCTGCCGCGCCTGTACCGGAGCGCTGGTGCGAGGCGTTTCCCGCAGGGCAAGTGCACAAGGCGCCGGCCATGCTGACCAGTTTGCGGGGCCGGCCCGCGAACACAAGCCTGGTCTGGATCAGCACCGCCGATGCGCAATGGGCTGTACATCTGCGCGAGATTCTGCAGGTCCTGCCTGGGGCGCCTGTCGTGGTGGTGTCCGGCCTGCCCCATCCACTCGAAGGCCTTGACGCTCTCGACAAGGGCGCGCGCGGCTACACCCATGCCTATGCCGTGCCTGCGCTGTTGCAGGAGGTCGCCCTGGTCGTCGAGCATGGCGGCCTGTGGGTGGGCCCGGACCTGATGCGTCGCCTGGTCGCCTCGACCCATGCGGCGCTCGCACGACTTCCTGCGGCACCTGCTGCCGCGGCTGCCCCTGGCCAAAACGTCTGGGCCCAATTGTCCGCACGCGAAGCCGAAGTGGCCCAGGCTGTTTCGGCCGGGCGCTCCAACAAGGAGGTGGCCGCCCTGATGCACATTTCAGAGCGCACCGTCAAGGCCCACCTCGGTGCGGTGTTCGAAAAACTTGGCGTGCGCGATCGTCTGCAACTCGTGCTGCGCCTTTCCGCCTCCACCGACGCGGCGCAGACCCCTGAGCGGGAGCTCTTGTCATGACTGATACACCGCCACCCGCAAGCGCCCTGCTGTGCCGTCGCAATGCTGCGGGGCGCATCGTCGCACTGACCCATCAATCCATGAGCGCGCAAGATGCGCTGGCCGCAGGCTGGGAGGCCGTGCATGGGGCTGATCCCGGGGTGGAAGAATTTGTACGCGAGGTCTCCAGCCAGACCAATCCACTGAGCCAGACCGATGCCGGCCTGGCCCGCGTGCTGGAAGATCTGATCGACGTACTCATCAACCGGGGGCTGATCCAGTTCACCGACCTGCCCGCTGCGGCCCAAGCCAAGCTGCTTGAGCGACGCCAGACCCGGGCCAGCCTGGCCAACCGGCTGGATTTGCTGCCCGACGACGGCGACAGCTTCCCGCTTTGATGCGGCGCGCTGCGGGGCAGCGCCGCTCCACATAGTCGCGGAATTGCGGGATTATTACCGGATAGCCCAAGATATGGACCTAAGTCCAATAGACGGGCTGGCGACGCCACCTTACTCTTCGGGTCATCAATGTTGATAACCTGGGCTCGCGGGCCCAGGCTTTTTTTTACCGGAGAGCATCATGGCCCAATTCGCTACCGTCGCCGCCATTACAGGAAATGGCACCGTTCTGGCTGTTGACGTGCAGGGCAAGACCCGCGCGCTCAAGGTCGGTGACACCCTGCAAAAAGGCGAGACCGTGCGCACCGTGGGCGACGTTCGCGTCGAGCTCATCATGGAAGACGGCCACCATCTGGCGGTCGCACCCGCGCAAAGCGTGCGGCTCGATGACAACGTGGCCGAGTCCGACCAGCGACCCACGGCCCAGGACAGCGCGGTCACCACCCCGGCCACGGCCGACACCGTCATCCAGGCACTCGAACGCGGGACCGACCTGAACCAGTCACTCGAGGCCACGGCGGCGGGTCTGGCCCCCGGCGGCGGCGTGGACGGCGGCAGCACCTTTGTGCAGTTGCTGCGCATCGCCGAGGGCGTGAGCCCGCTGGCCTACGAGTACAACTTTGTCCCGCCCGAACTGCAGCCCGATGTGCAGCAGATTCCGGAGGAGGCACTGCCACCCACGGTCAACGTCGGCGTCACCGTGGGCACGCAGGTCGGTATCGGCGAGGGCGGCCCCGGCCTCATCACCGGCGACATGATCCAGGGCACGGTCTCTGCGGCCGATGTGATCGAGGGCTCCGGCGGCGGCAGCAAGGCCGTCACCTTCCTGATCACCCTGGACAAGGTCTCCACGAGCGATGTGACGGTCACCTACACCATCGTGCCCGGCAGCGCGAGCAATCCGGCGGACTATTTCGACGGCGCGGCCACCGGCACGGTCACCATTCCGGCCGGCTACATCGGCTTCTTCGTCACCGAGAACATTGTGGGCGACATCCTGGTCGAAGGCAACGAAACCTTCACCATTGTCCTGAGCAACCCGATCGGCGCCACCCTGATCAACGACACGGCCACCGTGACCATCATTGACGACGACCACGCACCGGTGGCGGTCGACGACAGCAACAGCCTGACAGAAGACCAGATCTCCGTCTCGGGCAACGTGCTGCCCAACGATACCGATGCAGACGGCCAGACCCTGTCCGTGGTCGGCCCCTCGATCACGGTGACCAATGCGTACGGCACGCTGGTCATCGACAGCGCGACAGGCGCTTACACCTTCACGGTGAACGAAGCCACCCAGGCCGCCGCGCAGGCACTGGACGACGGCGAAACCATCAACATGGTCTTCCCCGATGTCTACCGGGTGACCGATGGCGCCAACCTGAGCAACCTGGCCGATGTGACCATCACCATCACCGGCACCAACGACGTGCCGAGGATCACCGTCGATCCCGGCAATGAAGGCGGCAACGACGTGGTGTTCGAGTCCGGTCTGGCAGCCGGCTCCAATGCCGCGGCCAGCAGTGAATTTGCCTCCGGCACCTTCACGGTATCGGATGCGGACGGCCTGGACGACATCCAGAGCGTCACCATCAACGGCGTCACCGTCGCGATTGGCAGCCTGGTGGGCCAGAGCTTCGCCGGCACCAACGGCACGCTGACGGTCACCGCCTACAGTGGCGGCGTTGCCAGCTACACCTATGAGCTGACCAGCCCGACCACGGATGTCGCCGGCACGGAGACCGACATCTTCACGCTGACCACGTCGGACGGCACGGGAACTTCCGCACCGGCGGCGATCACCATTGAGATCATTGACGATGTGCCGAACGCGGTGGATGACAGCAACAGCACCAGCGAAGACGCCGTGGCAGCCATCACAGGCGACGTCCTGGCCAACGACCTGCATGCCAATGGCCAGCCGGGTGCGGATACGCCGACCAGCTTTGTCTCGTGGGCGAGCACCACGGCCAGCTACGGCACCTTTACCGACACCGGCAGTGGCACCTACAGCTACACGCTGGACAACACCTTGCCGGCGGTGCAGGCACTCGATGGCGGTGAGAGCCTGACCGAGACCTTCAACTACACCATGACAGACGCGGACGGCGATCAGCAGATCGCCACGCTGACCATCACCATCAACGGCACCAACGACGTGCCGACGATCACCGTCGATCCCGGTAATCAAGGCGGCAACGACGTGGTGTACGAGGCTGGTCTGGCCATCGGTTCCGATGCGGCGGCCAGCAGCGAATTTGCCTCCGGCACCTTCACGGTATCGGATGCGGACGGCCTGGACGACATCCAGAGCGTCACCATCAACGGCGTCACCGTCGCGATTGGCAGCCTGGTGGGCCAGAGCTTCGCCGGCACCAACGGCACGCTGACGGTCACCGCCTACAGCGGCGGCGTCGCCAGCTACACCTACGAGCTGACCAGCCCGACCACGGATGCCGCCGGTACGGAGAGCGACGTCTTCACGCTGACCACGTCGGACGGTACGGGAACTTCCGCACCGGCCGCGATCACCATCGAGATCATTGACGATGTGCCGACGGCCTTCTCGAACACCAACAGCGTGGCCGAAGGCGCTGTGGTGGGCGGCAACGTGCTGACGGACGGCACGGACGACGTGTTCGGCGCCGACGGCGCGGCAGCCAGTGGCGGCGTGGTGGGCGTGCGGGTGGCCGGAGGCGACACCACGACGGCGGTGCAGACGGGCGTGAACACGGTCATAGCCGGCAGCTTCGGCACGCTGACACTGCAGGCCAACGGCAGCTACAGCTACGACGGCAGCCCGAACGTGGTGCCGCCGGCCGGCGCGACCGACACCTTTGTGTACACCATCAAGGACGGCGACGGCGACCTGAGCACGACGACACTGACGATCACGCTGACGGACAGCGGCCTGGCGGCAAGCAACGACGACATCACGGTCAACGAAGCGGCGCTGGCCACGGGCAGCAACCCGTCGAGCACGGCCGAGACGGCGGCCGGCACGCTGGTAGGCAACGTCAGCGGCGGCGCCGGCGGCTACAGCTACGCGCTGACGAGTCCGGCCGCAGGCAGCTTCGGCACGCTGACGCTGAACGCGGACGGCAGCTACAGCTACACGCTGACGCAGCGCTTTGACACCAGCCCGGACGCCAACAACGGCACCAACACCGAGAACAACCGCGACACCTTCACCTACCAGGCGACGGATGCCAACGGCAACACGGTGACCAGCACCATCACCGTGGACATCGTGGACGATGTGCCGACAGCCTTCTCGAACAGCAACAGCGTGACCGAAGGCGCTG